>JBEPZZ010000072.1:0-7854 GCA_041640575.1 Pseudothermotoga sp.
AGCAAGAACTGGCAATAAGCAGTGTCTGTACAGTCTTTGCGGAAAGTGAAGTCATTTCGCTAAGATCATCAGGTCACAGTATCGAAGATATTTTGAACGCTGTGCACATGTCAATAGCTCGAAGGTTGCTTGCAATGTACAATCGCGTCAACGGTGAAGATCCCACAGTGTTAACTGGAGGGGTTGCAAAAAACATAGGTGTCAAAAACAGCCTTGAGAAACTTTTAAAAACCACAATTCAAGTGCCTGACGATCCATCGATAACTGGCGCCTTGGGAGCAGCCATTATTGGCTTGGAGACCTGCCGATAAAACTTCACAACTTTATCTTCAAAACTTTCTCGAGTGCTTGCTTTAGATTTTGAGGCTTATCCAAGTGAATTACATTAAAACCAAGCTTCAATCCAGTTTCCGCGTTTTGTTTTCTATCATCGATGTAAAGGCATTCAGATGGCTTTAGTGAGTATTTATCAATGAGAATTCTGTAAATCTCTTCATGGGGTTTTACAGCTTTTACATGGCTTGAAATAACCATTCCGTCGAATAGCTTAAAGAAATCATACTTTTTGTACACATACTCAAAATTGTGGAGGCTGAAATTTGACAGAATATACAACTTGAAACCGAGTTCTTTAAGCTTACCAACTAGTCTAACATTTTCCTCAACTGGTACAAGCAATTTAGGCACAACATCCTCTAATATGCAAATGTATTCAGTGTAATTTGGCAACTCTGCCTTTTTCTTTTCCCACAGCTCTTTCTCGGTATAGATGCCTTGGTCCATGAGTGACCAATCTACATCTTCAAAAATCTTTTGGTTCAGAAAATCTGCCACATCTTTTCCAAATTCTTTCAACATGTACTCATATGGTTCCCAGTGGAGCAACACACCACCAAGATCAAAGACAAGGTTTTTTATCATTGATATTCTCCTTCTTCTAACTGGCCTAATATTCAAGAAAAATTATAATCACGACAAACCACGATTCAGTCCATTTAACGATTGCTTAACAACATTTGTCAATGAACGTTGTATAATTTTGAAGGCTCCCGCTTTGCCGGAGGTAGGCAAGGCCATAAGACCGAGGGAGGAGGATTGTATGGAGCGAATTTATGAGACTATGTTTATCATTGATCCTCGTTTAAACAGCGAGGAAAGAGAAGCTTTGGTTGAAAAAGCAAAATCCATTATCACTGAGAGGTGCAAAGCGACTATCCAATCAGTTGACCGATGGGGTATCAGGAAGCTCGCCTATCCCATTGCCCATCAAACCGAAGGAGACTACACCATAATTTACTTCAAAGCTCGGCCTTCAAACGTTGATAAGTTGGAAGAATTCTACCGTGTAACGCCTCAAGTCATACGTTGGCAGACATTCAGAAGAGAAGATCTTGAGAAAAAGGAAGCAAAAAAACAAAAGGAGCACGCAGCTGAAACGAAGCAAGAATGAGGTGTTCTCATGTCTTATTTTAATAAAGTGATTCTTATTGGTAGAATTACGCGGGACCCAGAAACACGCTATACTACCTCCGGACGAATAGTAGCTTCATTCAACCTTGCTGTTAACAGGCCACCGAGATCTGACATGGACAGCGAGGTCACAGATTTCATTAGAATAGTTTCTTTTGGTAAACTCGCAGACTTTGCTAAGATGTACTTGAAGAAAGGCCAACTAATCCTCGTAGAAGGAGAATTAAGGCTTCAAAAATGGCAAGCGAAGGATGGAACTAACAGAACTACAGCTGAAATTTGGGCGAGAGAAATAAGGTTTCTGGAACGTAAAGCATCACAAGATCTTGAAGCCGAATTCGCCGAAGATTCAGCATTTGTTGAACCAGAAAGTCAATCCGAAAAAATAGACGAAACCGCTGTAGACGAAATCTGGAAAGATGAAGAGAATCCTGATGAACCACCATTTTAAGGAGGTGTGATTAATGGCTGAACAACAGCAGAGAAGAAGGAAGAAAAAAGTAAGAAAATGTAGACTGTGTGAAATGAAAGTTGAATACATTGATTACAAAGATATGCGCTTACTCAGAGAATTTTTGAATGAAAAAGCCAAGATAATTCCCAAACGAGTTACTGGCAATTGTGCTAAGCACCAAAGAATGGTCAAGACAGCTATTAAGAGAGCAAGACATATGGCTTTGTTACCATATATCGAACTTTAACTTTTGAAGACAAATATGCGAGGGGTCTAGTCCCTCGCATATTTTTTTGTTGACCTCAAGTTTGTGATTGTCAAATAAAGGGAGGACGGCAGCATGAGAAAGATAGCTGTAGTTGCGATTGGAGGAAATGCTGTTAATAGGCCAGGGGAAAAACCTACTGCTGAAAATATGTTGAGCGCGCTGAACGAAGCTATGGGTTATCTGGTTGACATGCTCGACGAGTATGATGTAGTCATCACGCACGGAAATGGCCCACAGGTTGGAAACATTTTGGTTCAACAGGAAATGGCAAAGTCTGTTATACCACCGTTCCCAATTGACGTCAATGATGCTCAAACACAAGGCAGTCTTGGGTATATGATTGCACAAAGCCTGAGAAATCAACTTTCGAAAAGAGGAATTCAAAGAGAAATAGCTGCTGTAGTAACCCAGATAATCGTAGACAAAAATGATGAAGCTTTTCAGAAACCGACAAAACCCGTCGGACCTTTCTACACAAAGGAAGAAGCCGAAAAACTTTCACTTGAAAAAGGATGGATAATGAAGGAGGACGCAGGTAGAGGTTATCGAAGAGTTGTTCCTTCACCAAAGCCACTGGATATCGTCGAAAAAGAAGTTATCAAAATGCTTATCAAAAATGACGTTATAGTAATTGCAGCTGGTGGAGGAGGTATACCAGTCATCAAAGAAAACGGTGGGCTGAAAGGCGTTGAGGCAGTTATCGATAAAGATCGCGCAAGTGCACTACTTGCAATTGAAATCGACGCGGATTTATTCATCATTCTGACTGGTGTTGAAAAGGTTGCATTAAATTATAAGAAGCCAAATCAAGTCGAATTGGATCATCTAACAGTTCGAGAAGCTGAAAAATATCTTTCCGAAGGCCAATTCCCAGAAGGAAGTATGGGACCGAAAATAGAGGCAGCGATCAATTTCGTCAGTACGACGCAGCGAGAATGTATAATCACCGATATGGCAAAGCTAAAGGAAGCACTAAAAGGGCTGACAGGAACAAGAGTAACAAAATAAAAGCCCGGCAAGAGCCGGGCTTTTTTTAATCAGAAGAAGCACATGTCTATTACTGTAGATGTATCAACGTCCTTGATGAGTTCCAAATTGAGATCCATTATCCTAACTTGATTGATGGTTCCTAAATAAATATAGCCCGATCTGACAAGTAAAACGGTTCCATTCTCTAAGTTTGTACTGATCACGGACTGGAATGCATCGTCGAGTTTGTATAGTTTTTCACTTGTCAAGGCAAATACAAAGCCTGAGTCATAGTAAACTCTTCTTGCAGTACCTTCAAGATCAAATTCTCTTTCTTTAGTTACTGCTGATGGGTTTGACAAATCTAGTTTCAGTAACCTATTTTCTGAAACCAAGTAGGCAGTCTCACCAACAACAAAAACATCTACTGCTTGGCCTAAAGCAGAGTCAAGCGTGTATTCGCCAACAATCTCGGGATTTCCAGGAATCACAGCCTCGATAATTCTTAGCTTATTTTCATCACAAAGATATACCTTAGAATCCTGAACAAAAATGCTGTTTATGTTCTGCCCGGTAATACTACTTACTTCATAAACATTGTACGGATCTCGAACATTAAGGATTTTCATCGTTGAACCGTCACTTATGCATGCATAAAGTTCACCAGCAACAATTCTCAAAATAGGTTCTAGTTCTGAAACAATTATCTTGTTTCCGGAAAATTGCTCGTTCACCGCTGTAGCATCGTTTGTCTTTATAATCAATTTTTCGCCAAGAACATAGATGTTTTGATCGTAACAGTAAATGCTTTGCCCTGTTTCATCCATTATCTTTTGAATCGTTGGTGAACTAACATTCAAGGCGTCCAAGTGGTAAGTTCCATTTTGTGTCAAAACTAACAGCTTACTGCCTCCAGATGGAGGTAGAACGAAAAAGTACCAAAGATCTCCTTCTGTTTCATCACTCCCATCCTTTGCTACAACTTTCCAGTAGTACTTTCTCCCAATTTGTAGATTCTGAATGAAAGCAGAATTAGTCTCGATATTTTCTCTTACCAGGGGTGGGTTCGAACTTTCTCCAAAGTACAAGTCGTAAAACAACTTGTCTCCATCAGGGTCAGAACAGTTCCAGGTCAAAACAACATCTGTTTCATTCAACACTCTACCAGGTTGTGGGGATGGGTCGTAAGGTTTCTCTGGCGGTCTATTCGGAATACCCTTTGTTGTAAAGGTCCATTCTGGGCTTTTTACTGGGTCATTGTTACCGTCCCTCGCAAATACGAACCATTTGTAAGTTGTATTAGGTATTAAGTCAGTCAATAAGAAGGTCGTAACTGACAAGTTTTGCGTCACCATTTGATTGTTTAAGTACACATCAAATTGCAACGGATCTTGATCTGGATCCTCACATCTCCATTCTAGAGTAACTGGTATACCAACAGACTGAGCACCATCTGGTGGCGATACCACTATTGGTACAGTTGGCGAACGGTTTTCTGCCATAGCTGTTGTAAATTTAAACTTATCACTTTGATTAGTGCCAGCTCTATTTTTTGCAACAACGTACCACTCATACTCTTTGCCTGGTTCAAGGTTATAAAGAGTATAGTTTGTTCTTGACGTCTCAACTTTTTTCTGACCATCCAGATATAATTCAAAAACTATTCTCGGGTCCGGATCAGTGCAACGCCAATAAAAATCAACACTTCGATGATCAACTTTTTGCATACCATTGACTGGTGCAAGAAGCTCTGGCTTTTTGGGTGGACCTATCACTGTCGAAAAACTTAGAATACCAGAACTTGTCGTATTCTTGCCATCTGAAGATCTTACTTCCCAATAGTAGGTTGTCGAAGACACAAGAGCTGGTTTATAGGAACTTTGCAGCGTTTTTGTAAATTCTCCAAGGTTATTTTTGTCTGTACTTATTCTCACCTCGTAAGTCAGCGGATCATTTTCAGGGTCTGTAAATACCCAACTCAAGGTGGTGTCAGTAGCAACATCTGTAGCTCCATTACTAGGAGTTGCTGAAACAAACTTTGGCTTTTGGTTCACAACTGGATTTTGGTCTGATGGTGCTCCACAGGAGACCAAGAAAAGAAGCAGCGACAAGATCAAAGCAAGAGCGGGAAATAGTTGTTTCATAAGCACCCCACCTTTGTGGAGAAATTTGGAGCAAACTCAATTTAATGATATCATATGTTTGTAAACAAAATAATTCTAGGAGGAAGCACGGATGAATAATGAAATGCAAGAACTTCTGAAGAAGATTAAAATTCTTGAAGATCAATTGGAGTATTACAAAGCACGAGAAGCGCAAATGGAGCAGATGCTCTCCGAATACAATGCACTTGTGAAAAAACAGTTTGAAATCTACGATGATTTTGTAAAGGACATTGGCACAAGCAGAATTATTGACAGTTTAACTAGAACCTACAGTTTTGAACACATGAGTAAACTCATGACTTATTATCACCAGAAAGCATTCGAGGAAAACAGAAACTATGCGATAGTTATGGTGCATCTTTCTGAAGTAACAAACGATTTCGAAAAGGAACTTGTCGCTTTGGCAAAATTTCTCAAGAGTATGGTTCGTGTTCCGATGGACAGTGTGGGGAGGTTTTCTGAAGATACTTTCATCATACTTTTGACTGAGGTATCAAAAGAGAATGCCCTTAAGGTTGCCGAGAGGATCAGAAACAACTATAAAAGCGTTGTGACATCAACTGTGAAAGTTGCTTGTAAAGCTTATCCTGACGATGGTATGGATCTTGAAGAAATGATTCGGCAACTTCAAGGGGAGGTAGCCTAGTGGGGAAGCTGGTCGTAAATGGTCCAAAAAAACTTATAGGACGTGTCAAAGTCTCAGGTGCCAAGAACGCCGTATTGCCCATAATGGCTGCTGCTATCCTTTGTGATGACAAAGTCATTCTAGATAATGTACCTCGTTTGCTTGATGTCCAAACGATGATTGAAATCCTGGAATCGGTAGGATGCACAGTCAAATTCGAAAATTCAAGAATTGAGATTGAACCAATAAAGCAAGTCAATACCAATGTTTCATACGAATTAGTCAGAAAGATGAGAGCATCGTTTAATGTCCTAGGTCCACTTGCCGTCAAATACAAAAGGGCCTCTGTCCCACTACCCGGTGGTTGTTCAATAGGGGTTCGTCCTGTTGATTATCACCTAAGTGGCTTGGAAAAACTTGGTTTTTCAATAGTTGTTGAGCATGGAGTTGTCACTGCTGAAATGAGGAAAAAGCCCAAAGAAGTCTTAGTGAGTTTTCCATTTCCAAGTGTTGGTGCTACGGAGCACATAATGACAACTGCTGCCTTAATGTCTGATACACACACTGTCATAGAGAATGCTGCTATGGAGCCTGAGATAGAGGATTTAGCAGAATTTCTAAAAAAGTGCGGCTGCCAAGTTTACGGTGCTGGAAGTAAGAAGATAGAAATTTACGGGGTTGAAAAAGCATCAGGGTGTTTTCATAAGGTAATCCCAGACAGAATCGAAGCTGGGACCTACATAATCGCTATTGTTGCAACAAAGGGTCATGCAATTGTCGAGGGTTTGAATCCCTCACATTTGATGTCGCTTCTAGATACTTTGAACTCAATAGGAGCTGAACTGAGAATAGCTTCTGACTCAGTCGAAGTTAGAATGGAAGCTAGACCAAAGCCAGTTAAAGTTCATGTATCTCCATACCCGGGTTTTCCTACAGATTTGCAGCCACAGATAATGAGCCTTTTAACAGTCGCTGATGGTACTTCCACAATTTTGGAAACAGTCTTCAAATCTAGGTTTCTTCATGTGGACGAGCTACGACGAATGGGAGCAAAAATTGAAGTGGCCAATGGAACTGCGATAGTACATGGAGTCGAGTCGCTGAGTGGAGCAGAAGTTTCAGCAACAGACTTAAGAGCCGCAGCAGCTTTGTTAATAGCAGCTTTGATGGCAAAGGGTACAACCATTATAAACGATGTAGATCAAATCTTCAGAGGATACGAGAACTTGACTGAGAAATTTTCGATGCTTTGCGCAGAATTAGAGTACTATGAATGAAGTCGTTGAGATTTTAAAGAAAAAGCTTGAAAGCTGCGATCTGTGTCCTATACGTTGCAGAGTAGATCGCTACCGCGTTACTGGAAAATGTAAAGCTAACGATCAAGCAAGGTTGAACGCTGTTGTGCTGCACTTTGGAGAAGAACCTCCTATAAGCGGTGAAACTGGGGCAGGAACGATTTTCTTCAGTGGATGTAACATGAGATGTGTATATTGTCAAAACATGTACTTCAGCCATTTGGCACATGGTGTTGAAGTCACAGATGAAGAACTTGCGGAAATCTTTCTTGACCTTCAAAAGAATGGAGCAGTCACGTTGAATCTTGTCACACCTACACCACATGTAGTGTCAATTGTACAAGCCTTGGAACTCGCAAAAAGCAAAGGATTCAGCTTACCAGTTGTATACAACACTAGTAGCTATGACTGTGTTGAAACCCTTAAGCTACTTGACGGTTTTGTTGATATATACCTTGCAGATATAAAGTACGCAGATGATGAAGCTGGAAGAAAGTATTCTGGAATAGCAGATTATTTTACTGTTGCAAAGAAAGCTGTTATTGAAATGTTAAGGCAAGTAGGACCTTTCAAGGAAAGCAGAATGAAAGGCGTTATAATACGTCATT
>JBEPZZ010000073.1:0-7834 GCA_041640575.1 Pseudothermotoga sp.
TGAATCATTCAAGCTTTATGAAGTTCAATCATATTTAACCATAACCAATCATCTTTGCGGAGTTGGATGGGTAACAATGTACAAACCCAGTTTTGACAAACTTTCGGAAGAAGATCAAAAACTTGTAGTTGATTTGATAACTAAAGCATGTGAATGGGCTACTCAAAAGCTTAAAGACAGCGAAAGTGCAATAATAGACAGGTTAAAATCTCAAGGAATGAATGTGATTTTCCTTGATCCAAGTGTTATGCAGCAAATAAGAGAGAGAGCGAGACTAGCTGTTGAAGAACTCTTTAAAACCAATTGGCCAGTTACAACTTGGGATGAGGTGCTGCGTCAGTAGCTTGAGATGGAAGAAGTGAGGCTGCCTTCTGGCAGCCTCACAGACCGCTTTTTTTAATGGTATCAGGCAAGTCCATCTAAGATTCTTAGAATATTCACCCATTCTTGTTTGAAAATGCTAGGCAAAATATTATAAAATTAAAAAGACATCGGAGGTGACAAAATGGATGTTCTTCAAACTATAAGAGAAAAATATGGTGCATTCACTGAGACGGAGAAGAAAATAGCTGATATCATTCTTCAAAATCCTAGAAAAATTCTTGAATCCTCAATAAGCGATTTAACCAAAATGGCAGGAGCTAAGAGTGAGGCTTCAGTTGTCAAATTTTATAGAAAAATAAATCTAAAAAGCTTTCAACAATTTAAAGTTCTCTTGGCGCAAGAACTTTCAAGAGCTCCTCTCGAAATAGTTTACGAGGACATCGGGGAAAAGGACGATATCAAATCAATCACCGAAAAGATCTTTAAGGCAACTGTTCGTGCAATCCTTGATACATTGAACAGCATAAATTATGGGGATATAGAGAAGGCTGCCAAGTTGGTGGAAAAAGCATCGAGGATTATGTTCTTTGGTTTTGCCGCTTCAGCGGCTGTTGCTCATGATGCCTTTCATAAATTCTCAAGGATAGGAAAAAACTGCGTTTTTTCTGACGATGAGCATATGATGGTTACTTTGCTCGCAATATCCAAGCCTGAGGATCTCGTGTTTGCAATCTCTCATACTGGTGAATCCAAAGGTATCGTCGAAGTCGCAAAAAAAGCTAAAGAGCTGAAGATCCCCGTTGTAACGGTTACTGGAAACGACAGATCATCGCTCGCAAAGTTATCAACAGTGGTGCTTAAAACTAATACCAAGGAAACAAAGATCAGAACAGATGCGATGACCTCACGGATTGTACAGCTTGTAATCCTTGATACGATCTACACAATTGTTGCTGCAAAAGACACAACAGCTATTGAAAACCTAAAAAAGACAAAACTAGCCGTCTCAGAATTAAAATATTGACCTATCCATAAATTTCAAGATAATGTTCTGTTCTGTAATGTTCCATTCTATTTAGGAAAAGGGAAAAGGTATCAAGACAGGATATAAAACAATGTTCCCCTCTTCGCTCTTGTAAACCGCAAAAATGTACGCTTTGTTTTCTACTATGATCATTGATAAATCGATTGACACATCGCCAGTGTAAAAATCGATCTCGAAATTTTTAATAAGAAGGTTGATGACATAAACTTTTTGAACCCAAGCTGGCTTATCGGGGAGAATAATTAATTTTGCTTCTGGAACCTCCGATACTCCTAGAACAACAGTTTCGTAATCATTCAAAATCGAGTGGAAATCCTGGCAGTAATTTACTAAACCTTGCATTTCTTCTTCTGTCAACTGATCTTTAATGTAACAAATTGTTGATACATTCTCTTCATTTACCTCTTCTAGATTTTTAATAGCATTCAACAGATTTTTGGCAGTTTGCAAGGGATCAAAAGTGGGTAACAAGTCCATGCATGAGGTGAATAATAGTACGACAAAGATGCTGATGACTAAAAACCCGAACTTTCTCATAATCATCTTAAATCCCCCCCTTGGTTAGGATAGTTTAAGATAATTATACTCCTTTAAAACATTAAGTAAAGATTTATTTAGAGAAACGACTATTTAGAAGGAGGAACAATACGGAAGTTGTGTTCGTTATTTCTGAAATCCTACAATCTGGCCAAATTGATCTTCCAAATCATGGTATATATCTCGATAGATTCTGTACAAACTGTTGTACAATTTCCTATTTTCATCTATTGGTTCAAATTCATCGATAACTTTTACAGCTTTTTCGAGGATCTCACTGTAATTTCTTATAGCTCCAATTCCCTTCATTGCCATGATAGCTGCACCAAAAGAAGATGCCTCTTCAACATTTATTCTGCTGATACTTTTCCCAAGAACATCGGAGCAAGTTTGTATCCAAAGATTGGATTTCATTAGCCCACCAGTTGCTATGACTTGTTTTGGTTCTTTTGCAACATCGCGTAAAGACTCATATATACTCCTCATGCGAAAGGCAACACCTTCAATAATGGCTCTTGCAACATGTCTTCGATCATGGTGAAGCGATAATCCAAAAACTATACCCCTTGCATTCGAATTCCAATTAGGTCCTCTTTCGCCAGTCAAGAATGGCAAGAATAATAAGCCTTGAGAACCAGATGGAACTGAAGAAGCCCATTTTTCTAACTCTTTGTAAGGATCGATTTTCTCATCCATCATTTCTGGATAGAAATTCTTTGCATACCAAGTTACAGCAAGGCCGGCATTGTTTATTGCAGAGCCAGCCAACCATGTTTCATCATCAAGGATATAGCACCAAGTTTTTCTTTTAGGATCTATCAAAGGCTTTTTGGATATCTTCCTTACAGCACCACTTGTCGCAACCATAAAAGTCATTTTATCTTCACTCATGCAGTTTGAACCAAGCGTAGAGAGTGCTCCATCTCCTGCACCAATGACAACAGGTATACCCTCCTTCAACCCTGTTTTAGCAGCACATTCTTTTGAAATATGTCCTACGATTGTAGAAGGACCCACAGTTTGATTCATCTTTGATAAATCAATTCCTAATTCTCTGAGAACCGATTTCTCCCAATTTTTGGTATGAATGTCGAACAAACCTGATCCCGAAGCAATTGAAATATCAACAGCCATGGTATTTGTGAAATGCCAGAGAATATATTCTTTTATGCTTATTATCTTACTTGCCTTATCTAGCAGATCTGGATGTTCTTGCCGTAACCAAATCAACTTTGCAAGTGGGTACATCTCATGGAAAATACAACCAGTGATTGGATAAAGATATTCAAAAGTTTTGGAGTAATCCTGGAGAATAGTACCCGCTCTACCATCAGCCCAAATCATCAAGTTAGTCAATTTGTGCATTTTTGAGTCAACCAAAAGTGTGCTATGAAACATGCTGCTCATACCTACTGCCTCAATGCGATAATCCTTGTCTATGGCATTTAGGCACTGCCTAATTGAGTTGAAAACTGCTTGGAGTATTTCATCGGGGTCTTGCTCAACCCAATTTGGCTTGGGTTGAATGACCCCGTAATTCTGTCTTCCAACACTTACTAATTGTCCGACTTGCGTAAAGGCACAACATTTTGCACCGGTTGTTCCAACGTCAACTCCAAGAAAAATTGATTCTCGCATCTAACACACCTCTGCGATGTTTTAAAATATGTTTACTAGAGGATTTTACAACTTTTCAAGACCCGGTGCAAGTTATGCAGTTGTCGCACCTCCGTCTATTACAATATAGCTACCAGTCATAAAAGCAGCCTCATCACAAGCTGCAAAAAGTATCGCAAAAGCTATTTCCTCTTCTTTTCCTAGTCTTCCAATCGGTTGTCGAGCCATCATTTCTCGCAAGGTTGCTTCTGGATCGGCAGAAGCCCTTACTCTTTCTGCAAGACCTTGTGAGTAAGTTGTACCAGGACAAACTGCGTTGACTCTTATGTTGTACTTGACATAGTCGATCGCCATTGATTTAGTAAGACCAAGTAAAGCGGCCTTTGAAACGCTGTAAACACACCTATCGGCAATCCCTTTGAGAGCAGCAACAGATGAGACGTTAACAATTACTCCTCCACCTTGCTTTTTCATTTCTTGAACAGCATATTTTGAAAGCATTATTGGGCCTTTTACGTTTATGGCCATCGTTTTTTCGAAGATTTCGTCTGTGGCATCCTCTACTTTACCTGAAGGCACTATTCCCGCGTTATTAACGAGAATATCTAATCGTCCAAAAATTCTAATTGTCTCTTCAACGATTCTCTTCGCATCTAAAGAGTTAGACACATCTCCGAAAATGAAAGCAGCTATTCCACCATTTTGCTTTATCATTTCAACTGTTTCATTCCCCTTTTCTTTGGAAATGTCGTTTACAACAACTTTTGCTCCCTTTTCCGCGAACATAATGGCCGCTTTTCTTCCGATCCCACTTCCAGCACCAGTTATTAAAACAACTTTACCTGAAAAATTCATTATTTCTAACCTCCTTTATCATTTGAAAAGCAAATTTGGTATGGTTAACGAAATCTGTGGGAAGAAAATCACTGCAAGAATGACAAGCACCGTTGCTATAAAGAAAGGACCTGATGCCTTAAAATATTCTTCAACACTTGCGCCAAGTACAGAACAACCCGCGTACATCGATGCACCCACTGGTGGTGTCTGGTTACCCATCGCGGCAGCAAGGATAAACACAAGTCCAAAGTGAACTGGATCAATTCCAACTCTACGAGCAACTGGTAACAAAACAGAAGTTGTCATGAGTATCAACGCTGTTGCATCAATGAACAAGCCAGCAAAGATAAGAAACATCACAATTATAAGCATTAAAACCGTTGAATTTGAACTTATGCTAAGCATGAGATTTGCAAGTTTTTCAGGTATTCTTTCCCAAACCATTCCATAATCAAAGATTGCAGAAAAAGCTATTATTGACATCACGCTTCCAATGTCTCCAATAGAATCGTTCAGTGTATTTGTCAAAAATGTTCGTATGTTCAAATCCTTGTGTATCAGAAAACCGACAATTAAGCCATAAATAACTGCGAATGATCCAACTTCAGAGGGGGTAAAAACTCCCATTCTAAGTCCAAAGATTAGGAAGATTGGGAAAATAAGGGACCAAATACTTTTCATAAATGAAGCACTTATCTCTGAAGCTGAAGCTCTCTTGGATCTTTCTGGCTGTAGCCCCATTTGTTTTGCAGAAATTGAGATCGCAATCATATACGAGACCATCAGAATTAAGCCAGGTAGAATACCTGCTGCAAACAACCTACCAATCGAAACTCCACCGATTGTACCGTAAAGTATATAAGCGATTCCTGGCGGTATTATTGGTGTTATGAGTGATGTCCAAACATTGACAGCCACAGCAAAACCTTTTGGATATCCTCTTTTAAGCATCTCTGGGCCGAGCATTCTAGTTTCCATAGCCGCATCGGCGATACTTGAACCAGAAACCCCACCCATAAGTGTCGAAAGAACCGCCGAAACTTGACCAAGTCCTCCTCTCATGTGACCTGTCAACGCCGCGGCGAAATCCATAAGTCTTTTCGTAACTCCAGCATAGTTCATTACGTTTCCTGCGAGAATAAATAACGGTATAGCCAGTAACGTGAAGTTCTGAGTTTGCGAGAGACTTCTTTGTATTGGTATGGTAATGGGGAGATTCAAATGCTGCAGAAACCACAAAAACCCAGATATTCCGATCGAGAAGGCCACCGGCATACCCATTAGTAACAAGACAACGAATGTAACTAAAACGATCAACATGGTTTTTCAACTCCTCTGTTTTCCTTCATCTTCAGTTCATTTATCATTTTGGCTATTGTTGTTCTAAGGATCAAGGAAGCACCAACAGGAACACTCAAAGTGACCCATGAGTAACTGAAGTTGGGCATTCCGACAAACTTTCTAAATCGAGTTGTGTAGGTTAGTTGGGATCCCCAAACGATTAGGTAAATCATAAAAGCAGAGATTATAAAATAGTTGACCATTTTTATGACTTTTTGAACTTTCTTAGGTAATCTTTTGACAAACAGATCAACAGACATCATTTTGTTCTCTCTCCAGGCCACATCGAAAGCAAAAAAACAGGCCCAAGCAAACATAAAGGTGCTCATATCAACAGCCCAGTTTATAGGATGTCCAAGAAACCTTGCAACACCGGAAGCAAATACCAAAACAATCATCGATAAGATCAAAATTTTTGCAGCATTCCTTTCAAACATCAGGAGATAATCTTTGTCGTTCATGAACTCACCCCTTCTGAAATTTCAAAGGGACCCAACCAGTTTGGTGGGTCCCAAAACGAAAACTCCAAGTTTATTGACCTCTAACTTCTTTCATCAACCTATCTCTCGCATCGACTAATCCGAGAACTTGGTAACACTGTTCAGCGGCTTGCATAAAAGCTTTCTTATCAACATCTGTAATGATCTGTAATCCCTTTGCAATAACTTGTTGCTTGTAATAAGTATCGAGCTCTTTCATTATCTTCAAAGAAGTTTCGATTCCTGCTCTGTCACACTCTTCTACAAGTATCTTTTGATATTCCGGTGGCAAGCTGTTAAACCACTTTGAGCTGACAACTTCGAAATTTATCAGCAATATATGACCGGTTTCAGAGCCATATTTAAGAACCTCGTACAGCTTCCCACTGAAGATGTTTTCATAAACCAATTCTGCACCGTCGACAGCTTTTGTTTGAATACCCGTGTAAATTTCCCCAAAGGCCATAGCAACCGGCTGAGCTCCAAGAGCTCTGACCGATTCTTGCCAAATTGGTGCCGGAGGTGTTCTTACCCTTAAACCTTTTAAATCAGCCGGCGTTCTGACAGGTTTGTTGGTAAAGAAATGTCTGTAACCTTGGACCCACATGAACGAAACGACTTTGAATCCGTACTTTTCTTCAAGGTCTTTTAACCATTTTTGCATGGTTGGAGTATTTTTGATTTTTTGTAAGACCTCAATAACCTCTTCCGGCGTTCTCGCACCCATAAAGTCGATGAAGTAAGCAGCATTCATCACAGCGATCTCACGCACATACATCCCCATTCTTGCAGAATCTGTGTTTTGACCAATATTTGCACCAGCACGAATTTGTTCAAGGATATCTTCCTCAACACCAAGCTGAGCACTGTGGTAGACTTCGATCTTCAAATCCCCATTTGTTCTCTCCTCGACAGCTTTCGCCCATTTCAAGAAACCTTCCTGGTATGGAGCTGTAGGTGCAAGAACATGGTTGAACTTAAGAACATACCTTGGTGCTGCTAGGAGAACAGAGCTAATCAGCAAAACTAACCCAAAAATTATAAAACCTCTAAATCTCACCACAACACACCTCCTTGATAGAAGATGAAGTTCCTAGCAAACCCTATTTTCTGGATTTTCACCATTGAAAACTTGGATAATACTTTTCGCAGCAGCCATACCCATTTTGTAGTTGGCTTCAACTGTGTACGCACCAAGATGTGGTGTTAAGACGACATTTTCAAGTTTTAAGATAGGACTGTTAACTGGAGGCTCTTGGGAGAAAACATCAAGACCAGCAGCCCAAATACGATTATTTTTTAATGCTTTATACAGTGCCTCTTCATCGACTACTTCTCCTCTGGAAGTATTTACCAAAATAGCCGTTTTCTTCATAAGATCAAATTCTGGCTCACCAATCAGATGGCGGGTTTCTTCTGTTAATGGTACATGAATTGTTATGATGTCAGATTCTCTGAGCAATTGTTCAAAAGTAACGTAAGTTATACCAATTTCATTTACTGCTTTCATGTTTGGTTGCTTATCATATGCAAGTATTTTCATATTAAAACCTTTTGCTCTTCTTGCTACGGCTAAACCGATTTGACCGGTGCCGATTATTCCAATGGTTTTTTCGAAAACTTCGTAACCTAGGAGCCTGTCCCATCTTCCTTG
>JBEPZZ010000074.1:0-7774 GCA_041640575.1 Pseudothermotoga sp.
ATGAAGATTCTTACTGCCCAGGAAATGAAACAAATTGACGCAATGACTTCGAGTCAGTTTTTAATTCCTCCGTCGATTTTGATGGAAAGAGCGGGTCTTTCGGTTGTACTAGCCCTCGAGTCTGTGATTGGTAACTTATCTAAAAAATCGTTTTTGGTTTTGTGTGGTCACGGAAATAATGGTGGAGATGGATTAGTCGTCGCTAGAACACTTCTCCAATATACCAACAATGTTGTGACAGTTTTGGTTGGAGACAAAAATAGAATGTCAACAGAGACTTTGGAAAATTTCAACAGATTAATCGCTGTTGGAGGAATACTTAAAGTTTTGGGTGAAGATCTATCTTTTGATGAACTGACAAAGATGATAGCAAATTACGATGTGGTCATTGATGCATTACTTGGTATTGGTGTAAAAGGAACTGTTCAAGGTGTTTACGCTCAAGTAATAGATGCAGTGAATATACTTGCTAGGTATGTCGTTTCCGTAGATCTCCCATCAGGAGTTGACGCAGACACTGGAAAAGTACTTGGGACTGCTATTAGGTCGGATTTGACGGTTACTTTTGGTCTACCTAAACTTTGTCATGTCCTTTTCCCTGGAAGAGATCTTACAGGACAGTTAAAAGTTGCAAATATTGGTATACCTAACACATTGTTGCAGTCAGACAGCATTAAAAGACAAATAATCACAAGAGACATGGTGCTTGGAAAGTTGCCAAATAGAATTAAAGATAGCCACAAGGGAACCTACGGAAGAGTTCTGGCAATAGCGGGTTCAAGATTTTACCCTGGAGCTGCCATTTTGACAACTGTAGCAGCCTATAGAGTAGGGGCTGGCTATGTTCAGCTATTAACATGTAAACCTGCTGATGAAATGGCTTTAATGAAGGAACCATCGTTAATTGTATCGGGTGTTGAAGAAAATGTTCTTTCATCTTCAGCTTTACCCATGGCGCTTGAGATAGCAAAAAAGTCAAACGTAGTCGTTGTAGGTCCTGGTTTAACATATTCCAAGCAAACACAAGATTTCGTAACAGCACTTCTACGTCAAATCGACATACCTGTGATCGTTGATGCTGATGGATTGAACAATCTTGTCGATCGCCTTGAGATTCTTCTTGAGCGCAAAGGACCTACCTTGATAACCCCTCACGTCGGAGAATTTGCGCGGTTGACTAAACTAAGTCCGGAGGATATAAAATACGATTATAAGACAGTTGAACAATTCTCACGAAGGTATAATGTTATAACTTTACTTAAGGGGGCTACTACAATCATATCCGATGGGGAAAATACGTATTTCAACCTTACTGGCAATACCTCGCTTGCAAAAGCTGGAAGTGGCGATGTCCTATCTGGAATGATTGCGGGTTTAGCTGCCCAAAAACTGAATTTGCTTGATGCAGCGATATGTGGTTCATATCTTCACGGTTTGGCTGCAGAGATGTACAATTTAGAAGAGGGAACTATGTTAACAAGTGAGCTGTTGAATCTAATACCGAAAGCAATCGAGGAGGTGCACAAAATTGGATAATACTTTGGAGAGGGTGGTAAGGGATCTAATAAGGGAAGGGTATTTAAGTCGCGCTAGAGCGCTCTTAAGTTTGTTTCAGGGAGAATACCCGCATTTAAGGCTTGAACTTGAAGCTGCCGCTGGAAACTGGAAAGCAGTAATGAAGATTTACGAAACCTTGAGCGAAGATAAGAAAGCAGAATACCAAACCCTTTACAAAACAGCCAAAGACAGATTTAAAGGAGACTATACGGAAGACATCATTGATGCTTTACAGGAAACGGAACGTGGTAACTTTGAAGGTTCAATAGCAGCTTTGGAGGCTGTCTCAAAGTCCTATCCTGAACTTGTTGAAGTCATTGCGCTGAAATTGGAAATCGCAAGAAAGAAGAAGGACCGCGAGAGAGTGAGGATATTCGAAGAAACGTTGAGAAAACTGGATCCATCGCACCCTGTTCTGACAAAGCATGAAAAAACCGTTCGTTCGATGCTCTTGGACTGGATGATATTGACCGCAGTTCTGATAAGTCTTGCCTTATCTGTGTTTGGTTTGTTTAGACCAAGCACAATGGAGAAAAATCTCGCTGAGGTTCGAAATCAAGTATCAACTTTGAGTGCAAGGATTGAAAACGTAGATAGAGCAATAAATTCCACTTACAATGAACTCAGTGGTATTAAGAGTCAGTTGGCCAGTGTTACTGACTTACAAACGCAGGTTCAAAATCTAGGAACTGATTTTCGGAACTTAGAAGGATTCGTCGCAAAATCTATTGAAGATCTGAAAGACTTCATTGTGAAAGAGAATCAAGAGTTATTGAGCAAAGTGCAGATGCCTGGACGAGGTATTTATCCAAGCTCAATGTTTGCAATAAGCGATGTCAGCATCGAGACTTTGAGATCCTTTTGGCTTACGGGGTATAGACTTTACAGGGAAAGAAAATATTCAGATGCTTTTAACGTTTTGTATGCCGTATTCAGTGCTTTGAAAGACAAAGAAGCTTATTTCAAAGATGATGTATTCTACTATTTAGCATTGGTTGCTCATGAATCGGGTGATCTAGAAAAAGCTAAGAAACTTTTTGAGGAATTCATTTCAAACTTTCCGGATAGCATTTATGCTCCGCACGCACGGTATTTTATCAAGAAGACTGAATAGTTAATATGACGGTTGAATATCTTGCGTATGATTTTAGACCAGAATTTCATAATCTCCCAATAGATTGGTCAAAAGTTTTTGGGAGACAAGGTGAACTCGCCGTTGAAATAGGTTTTGGTAACGGCGAGTTTCTTTTGCAAAAAGCGAAAGAGGACCCCTACAACTTGTTTGTAGGTTTCGAGACTTCTTTGGTAAGTTTGGTCAAGATTCAAAAGAGACTTTATGTGGAAAAACTTGAAAATGTCAGAGTTTGCCTCGTAGACGGAAGGTTTGGATTGAGAGAGTTTTTCCAAGACTTAAGTGTTTCAGCAGTGTATGTTAATTTTCCTTGCCCATGGCCCAAGAAATCTCACCAGTCGAAAAGGTTCACAACTCTGGATTTTGCAAATACCCTGGCCGCTGTACTAAAGCAAAGTGGTGTTTTCTGGATTACCTCTGATGTTTACTGGTACGTTGAAGATGTAAAGTCAGTCTTACTAGAAACTGGTTGTTTCCAAGAGGAAACTTTCCAAGTGAACAGGCAAGTTGTAATTGGCACGAGATACGAGAGAAAATGGATAAACGAGGGAAGAGAAACCTACACGTTGAGAATGAGAAAAATTAATCACAAAACCATTACTAGAATCACTTGGGGGGAAAAAGGTATGCCACATGTACATTTGAAGATCGTGAATAAAGATAAAATACCAGCTTTGGCGGACTCTGTTTTCAGGTCCAAAAATGGTGTTTTTACCGTCAAGGCTGTCTATGAAAAAGATGGAGAATATCTTTTAAGAGTTGTTAGCAATGAAGATAATTTTCAGCAGAGATACTTTATTTCGATAAAGCAAGAACCTGAAGGGTGGTTAGTGAAACTTGATCCAGATGCATTAGCTTACAGAACACCTACTGTTAAATATTCCGTTCAAAAAATAGCTGAGGTGATTTCAACTTGAAATTTGGTGTACTTGGAGCCGGAAGTTGGGGGACAACTTTTGCAAAACTGCTAGCTGAAAATGGTGAACAGGTAATGCTATGGGTCCGAAGGATAGAGCTAGCCAGGGAAATAGCCAGAATACGCGAGAACAAGGAATATTTACCTAATGTAGAATTGCCAGAAAGTCTCTTGATCACCTCTGACATAAGGGAATTCGAAGACTTTTTCGATGTTTTGGTAATAGCAGTTCCAGTTAAATATATTGCTGAAACGCTCTCACAACTTAGGAAAGAACCAACAATAGTTCTTAACCTTTCCAAAGGAATAGACAGTAAACTTAGAACAGTCAGCAGAATTGTTAATGATATCTATAAGAGTTCGATCTACGCAATTTTATCCGGTCCATGTCATGCTTTTGAAGTCGCTAACAAACTACCAACTAGTGTTGTTGTCGCGAGTGAAAAGCTTGAAGTAGCGACAACTTTGCAACGAATTCTTAGTAACGATTATTTCAGAGTTTACACCAATGAGGATGTTATTGGCGTTGAAATAAGCGGTGCCATAAAAAACGTGATTGCAATAGCGGCTGGAATTATCGATGGTTTGGGCGCATGGCATAATGCAAAGGCATCGTTAATAACTCGCGGACTTCATGAAATGACTAGGTTTGGGCTCGTATTTGGTGCTAAGGACCCTCTTACTTTCATGGGACTTGCTGGAATTGGAGATTTGGTTGTAACCTGCACAAGTCCTTACAGTCGAAATCGTCACGTCGGAGAAATGGTCGGCAAAGGAGAAAGTCTCGAGAAAGTTTTAGAAAACATGAAGATGGTAGCGGAAGGTGTCAATACGGTTAAACCCCTCCTTGATCTTTCAAAAAATCTTGGAGTTGAAATGCCCATATGTCTCAAGGTATATGAAGTTCTCTTCGAGGGGAAAGACCCCAAGGAAGCCATGCAAGAATTGATGAGAAGAACATTAAAACCAGAGATAACCTTCAGATGATTTGTCCTGATACACGACCCGAGACCAACTTATGTATCCTCTCTACTGCTAGCTTAATCTCAGGATCTCCATTTTTGATTTGTTCTTCAACTTTCTTCAAAGTATGGGAAACCGTGGGATGAGACTTTTTGAATAGTTCTGCAATTTGTCTGAGCGACAGTCCGAAGAAGTTCTTTGCAACGTAAATTCCCACCTGACGAGCTACAAGTGTTTCTTTCTTTCTGGAACTACCTAAGATTTCCTCTGGGTTGACTCTGAATTCCTGGCACAAAAGGCGGATGAATCTATCCACAGAGTTCGAAGTGCTGTCAATCATACTAATAGACAAAATTTCTCTTGCCAATTCAACAGTAATTTTTTCTTTGGAAATTTGTTGGTGCATCAACAGCTTGATGATACTACCACGCAATCTTCGCAAATTATCAGAAAAGTACCTTGCAACTAAGAGTAAAATTTCATCATCGAGATGAGCATGTTCAAGTTCAACCATTTTCTTGGCAATTCTAAAACTGGTTTCTTCATCTGGTCTTTCAATCTTTGCCACCACACCCATTTGAAACCTTGAAATTAATCTGTCTTGAAACCCATTCAGATCCTCAGGATCACGATCAGAGCAAATCACAATTTGTTTACCAGTGTTGTAAAGTTCATTGAAAGTATGGAAAAGTTCCGTTTGAATCCCTGTTTTGCCTGTCAAGAATTGCACATCATCAAGCAACAGTACATCTATCTTTGTTCTAAATCTATCCCTGAATTCTTGAACCTTTCCTTTCTTTATTGAATCCACTAGCTCGTTCAAAAACCTTTCGCTTGTCAGATATATGACCCTCAAATCTGGTGCATACTTGAAAAGATAGTGACCGATCGCTTGGGCTAAGTGAGTTTTCCCAAGTCCTACACCTCCGTAGAGGAACAAAGGGTTATACCTTCCAGGATTCTTCGCAACCTCCAAGCATGTGCTATAAGCAAACATATTGTTTGATCCTACGACAAAGTTATCAAACGTCAAAATTGGGTTTAACGGTGTGAGTACCAATGGACGCTTTTTAACAACTGGTTCATTATCATCCTCAGTATTCTGCTGAACGGGTGCATATTCTATCTTATGTTCAACGTGATAGCCAAAGACTTCTTTCAGGGTCTTTGATATCAGTTGCCCGTACTTCTTCTCAAGCCAGTCTTTTATAAACAGATTACCAACTTGGAAGACAACCAAGTCATCACGGATTTCCCTAACATCAAATGTGCTGAACCAGCTTTCCCAAACACGGCGGTTCAATTTTGATTTGAGAACTTCTATTATCTTTTCCTTCATAGGAAGATACCCCTCAGAACAGAAAAAAGAAAGTCAATGTGCAAGTAATATTATGATCGTCCTAGGAAAGTTAATCAAGGAACAAAATTGTTTATGTTCTAAGAAGTTTCCTATATAAATCTGAAATAGGCACAAGAAAAGAAAAAGAGGCGGTGTCCGCCTCTTTTTACTTTACTCAACGATGATTGCGCCTGTTGGACAGCTATCCGCAGCATCCCTTGCACAATCTAGCTCTGTCTCGGGTTGGAGAACTTTCGCTTTTCCATCATCAGCAAGCTTGAAAACTTCTGGGCAAAGGCTTTCGCAAACTCCACAACCTATGCATGCTGCTTCGTCAACTCGAACCTTCATTGCTACACCTCCTTGTACGTTGAAAACCTAGACATATTATACAAAACTAAACATCAAAATACAAATCGAATTCCGCTGGATGAGGTATGGAAGAAACATATCTGTGCTCTTCTTTTTTTGATTTAATCCAGTATTCTATCAAATCTCTTGGAAAGATCCCTTCGAGAAACTCGTGATCTCTGTTGAGTGCATCACAAGCTTGTTCAAGCGTAGCTGGAAGATCAAAATCTGGTTTATCGTGGTAATTCTTCTTGAATGGATCTAATTTTTTTCTGATTCCATCAATACCTGCAAGAATCATAGCAGAAACAGCAAGGTATGGGTTACAAGAAGCATCGATTGTTCGAAATTCGATTCTCTTCTCATCTTGTTCTAAGGCATAAGCTGGTATGCGTATCGCAGCATTTCTGTTGGCAAGACCGAAAGATGGGCTTGTTGGTGCTTCAAAGCCTGGTACTAACCTTCTGTAAGAGTTAGTAGTTGGATTGGTAAAAGCCATAACAGCCGGGCAATGTGTCAGCAAACCTGCTACATAGTTCAAAGCCTGTTCAGAAAGACCATAAAGGTCATTACCAGCAAAGATATTCTTCCCATCCTTAACCATAAACTGATGGATGTGCATCCCATTACCAGCCTCGTTATACAAAGGCTTGGGCATGAAAGTAACGAGAAAACCCATCTGTTTTGCGATGTTTCTAATAACGTGTTTGACGAGCAAGATCCAGTCAGCTGCCAATAAAGCACTTGCAAAGTTCGCTTCGATTTCAAGCTGGGATGAGCCGACCTCGTGATGATGATACTTAACTGACACTCCGACATTTTCAAGTTCTGCCACGATTTTGTTCCTTAATTCCATGAAACTGTCAAATGGTGTTGTTCGATGATACCCTTTCTTCCTTCCAACGAAATACTCTCCTTGATAAGGTGAGTTCCAGAAACCCTCTGGACTATCCAATTCCAAGAATATCCTGTTTGGTTCTACTACATACCTTACGGAATCAAAGACGTGAAATTCGAATTCCAAGCCCAATTTTACGTCATCAGCAATGTCCGAAATATGCTGCATCGTCTTTCTCAAAATCGTTCTTGCATCATACTCAAAATACTTTGAATCCACAACGTTGTAAACGTCACAAATAAAACTTGCAACTTCTTCGTCGCCAACCTTTTCAAAAAATAGTGTTCTTGGATCTGGTATCAGTGTCATGTCACTCTTTGAAACCATCGCATATCCCAAATTTGACGCATCGAATCCTACACCTTTTTCAAAAGTCCTTTCGGAGAAACTTTCCCTATGAAGAGTGACGTGGCGCCATCTGCCCCACAAGTCAACCACTTTTAGGTCCACAAACCTACAGCCTCTTCTGTCAATCTCATTGAGTACCTCCTTCACCGTTTCACCTCCGAAACTATGATAAACTAAATGCTAAGGAGGTGATACGATGAAAAAGACTTTTTTTGTCATGTTACTTATCCCTTCACTTTTCTTTGGAGCAACTGCCACAGAGCGATTAAT
>JBEPZZ010000075.1:0-4025 GCA_041640575.1 Pseudothermotoga sp.
AAGATCTATGCCATGCTGCTTTTTGAACTCCTCAACCATCCAATCAATTATTCTTTGATCGAAATCATCCCCACCAAGATGGTTGTTACCAGAGGTTGCTATGACTTGTATGACGCCATCACCGATTTCAAGTATTGAGACATCAAATGTACCACCACCGAGGTCGTAAACCAAAACCTTTTGTTCTTTCTTTTTATCAAGTCCATAAGCAAGCGCGGCAGCCGTTGGTTCGTTAATGATTCTCAAAACCTCGAAACCAGCTATCTGTCCTGCTTCTTTTGTTGCCTGTCTTTGTGCATCGTTGAAGTAAGCAGGGCACGTTATAACAGCTTTTTTGATAACTCCACCAAGATATTGTTCTGCGTCTTTTTTCATCTTTTTGAGGATCAGTGCACTTATTTCTTGCGGTGTATATACTTTGTCATCAATTCTTACCTTGTAGTCCGTACCCATCTTTCGTTTTATCGATTTTATGGTACGATCAGAGTTCAAAATCATTTGCCTTTTTGCAGGCTCTCCGACAAGAATTTCACCTGTTTTGGTGAAGGCCACAATGGAAGGCGTGAGCCTGCTCCCCTCAGCGTTTGGTATCACTTCTATGCTGCCATCTGCTTTCATCCAGGCTATCACAGAATTGGTTGTACCCAAATCGATACCAACTACATATTCTCTTTCGCTCATCGAATCACCTCCCGATCGATTTCCAGTACAATTATATGAACCCCCATGTGCAATGTCAAGAGTTTTTATTGATTTTGGTCTATTCACTTAATGATTATTTGATGAGAACTATGTGTATGTTAATTCTAAATATACTAAATCGTATAGCACTCTTAATAATAGATTGATACAAAAGTTTTCTCAGAATCTTGCCAGGTGATTGGTGTAAATTGGTATAATTTGAATAACAAGGGGGGATTAAGATGAAATTGGTTTGGTTTGGCCATGCGTGCTTCTTGATTCAAACCAATGGTATCAAGATTCTGACCGATCCATTTGATAGTTCCGTCGGGTACAAGATTCCAACGGTAAGTGTGGATTTGATAACAGAAAGCCATCAGCATTTTGACCACAACGCTCATCATTTAATCAAGGGAGACTTTCAAGTGATCAAGGACCCTGGTAAACACGAATTCAAGAATATAAAGATCAAAGGTGTCAGAACATTCCATGATGCTGAACATGGAAGCAAAAGAGGACAAAATATTGTTTTCATATTCGAAATTGAAGACATGAGGATCGGTCATTTTGGAGATCTAGGACACATACCTACTCAAGATCAACTAGCTGAAATAGGACAGCTGGATATTGCCATGATTCCTGTAGGTGGAACGTTTACAATAGGACCAAAGGATGCAAAACAACTAGTTGAAACTTTGAAACCACATATTGTGATACCAATGCATTACAAGACAAAATATCTGAAATTTGACATTGCAGTCGTTGAAGAATTCACAAAGTTGTGCGAAAATGTTAAGTACCTGGACGGCAACGAGCTGGTGGTTGATCAACAAATAAAGTCGCAACAAAAGGCTGTGTATGTGCTGAAACTGTGAAGGGAGGAATACTGTGCAGCTGAAAATTTTATACGACGAGACAACAGTAAGAGAAAAGATCAAGCAAATGGCAAAGGAAATAGAGCAATACTACAAGAGCAAAACTGATACAATCTACGCGGTCTGTGTTTTAAAAGGATCAATCCACTTCTTCAGTGAACTTGTCTTAAACATGAACATGCACATAAACTATTCTTTCGTCCACGTTTCAAGTTATGCAGGAACAGAGTCTACAGGAAGAGTAAGAGTCAAATCCTGGGTTGATGAATCACTTGAAAACAAATATGTTCTAGTAATCGAGGACATAGTTGATACTGGTAACACTTTAAGATACATCTTGAATTACTTAAAGAAGCAAAGACCTGCAGAACTTAAAGTAGCAGCTTTAATTGAAAAGAAGAAGTACAGTCATGGAATCCCTATAGATTTTGTGGGATTCACGGTTGGTGATCTGTTCCTAGTAGGTTATGGATTGGATTACGAGGAAAAATACAGAAACTTGCCTTATATAGGGTATATAACGTCAGCCAGTTCCGATTAAAGTAAAAATTACATGAGTTTCTTGATTGGTCAATTATAACGCGTGACCCCCAACTGATAAGGAATAAGAAAAAGACATCGCTACTCTGGTAACTTGAAAGCTCATTGAAAATATCACTTTAGTTCTAAATCAATAAATGATGGTGAATCGAAGGTTCACAACTAAGTTCGTTACCAAGTTAGATGTGGTTGTTTTTCAATCAGGATGAATTAAAATAAGGCATATTACTAGGGTATGGTTCTGAAAGTAGGCTTTAATAGAAAACACCGCGCAGCAGCAAAGTTGCACTTTGGCCTTCGAAGAAAAAACATAGTAGGTAGAGTTATCGTCAGGATTTAAAGATTATTGTCAGTCGGCGGAAGGAGGTTCTAGTATATTCTTTCCAATGAATTTGCGAGGGATCTTGCACCATCAGTTATGAAAAAAGGTTCCTTTATATTCTCTGCATTGATTATTTTGTTCGTGGTGACAATAATTCTCAGTTTTATTGGTCAACTTGTTCAAATGAGAACCAGTGGCTTTTCTTTTCCTCAAAAGGAGATTGTAATTGAATATGCGCCCTCTTTTGGTCGAAGAGTTCCTTGACGAACTTGAAAACGTTATCAAAAAGATTCAAAGGGGAGAAACTCCGATCAAAGAACTTGAAAACTATGTCCTTAACAAGGTGAACCTCATTGTCGATCCGCTTTTTGAATCCGAACCAATCAGCAAAGAAAGATTCAATCAAATCATCGAATATGTCAAGCCAATTCCAACTCTCCCCAAATCTAGAGCTGAGATCCGCCTAAAAAATTTGACAGAAATGATCGAAAAATACAGAAATTGGTTCTTAATCAATGCTCCTGTCTTTGAGGCCTCAAAGGATCTAAGCACACCAATTAAATACGCAAAACATGTTGGTCCAAAGCGGGAAAAATTACTTATAAAGTTGGGAATAAAAACTCTTGGTGATTTAATCTGGTATGTTCCAAGAGATTATGAAGACAGAAGAAAGATAATCCCGATAAAAGATCTCGGAGTCGATGAGAAAGTTACAACAATTGGCAAAATCATAAGTGTCCAGACGAAAAAAACATATTCGATGCCCATAACTGTGGCGGTTGTCGCCGACGGGATCCATCAAATCCTTCTCAAGTGGTTTAATCAGGAATATTTGCAAAGAATTCTTGAATCAATGAAAGGAAAGGATGTTTACATTACAGGTGTGGTGAAAAAAGGAACATTTGGCAGCTTAGAAATCGTGAATCCAGAGATTGAATTGGAAACTGACAAACAGGCCCTTGAGATACTCCCAGTGTACCCGTTAACCGAGGGATTAAGTCATAAACAGCTCAGGAACATAATAAAAGAAAACATAAATACGGTTGATATTGAGGATGTTTTGCCAAAATGGTTAAGAGAAGAACGAAAACTGTTGGATATTCAGGCTGCAATTTATGGGATACACTTTCCAAAGAGTAGGTATCACTTAAAAAAATCCATAGAAAGACTCGCATACGAAGAACTCTTATTGTTACAACTCGCTTTTCTGATGTCCAAAAAGGCCATCGAGAATATAGGCGGAATAAGTAAGAACATCAAAGGAGAACTAGCAGACAAATTCTTGAATATGCTCCCGTTCAAACTGACAAACGCACAGCTTAAAGCTCATCACGAAATTCGAGAAGATTTGCGCTCAGAAAAACCAATGAGTAGACTACTTCAAGGAGACGTTGGATCCGGCAAAACTGTGGTGGCTCAGCTTGCAGTGATCGACAACTACGAGGCTGGATATCAAGCAGCCATAATGTCTCCAACCTCTATTCTTGCTATTCAACATTACAGAAGAATGGTTCCGGCATACGAGAAGCTGGGTATAAAAACAGCTTTACTTTTGGGCGAAACCACTGCCAAAGATAAAGAAGCAATTAAGAAACTTTTGAAGTATG
>JBEPZZ010000075.1:4035-7771 GCA_041640575.1 Pseudothermotoga sp.
TAGATGTAGTAATTGGAACACATACTTTGATTCAAGAAGATGTTGCATTTGCAAACCTTGGTTTAGTTGTGATTGATGAGCAGCATCGATTTGGTGTAAAGCAGAGAGAAGCTTTGATAAGCAAAGGAAAGGTCGTTGATACTCTTGTTATGACTGCAACACCAATACCAAGGACACTCGCCATGACTGTTTATGGTGACCTTGATCTTACAATTATAGATGAACTTCCCCCTGGAAGGAAACTTCCAAAGACCGTTCTGGTTTCTTCGACAAAAATTGATCAGGTTTATGACTTCATGAAGAATGAAATAAAAGCTGGTGGACAAGCTTACATTGTTTATCCACTGATAGATGAATCGGACAAGATTCAAGCAAAGGCCGCAACACAAATGTTTGAACATCTTGCAAACGAAGTCTTCAAAGATTTTAAAGTAGGCTTGCTGCATGGAAAAATGACTCAGCAAGAAAAAGATCAAGTCATGGAAAGTTTCGCAAGAAGGGAAATAGAAATTTTGGTTTCAACAACTGTTATAGAAGTTGGAGTAGATGTACCAGGAGCGACGGTTATGATGATCGAGAATCCGGAAAGGTTCGGACTAGCACAACTTCACCAACTTCGCGGTAGGGTCGGTCGAAGCGAAAAACAAGGTTACTGTTTCCTCATTGTTGGAAACATTGACGAAGAAGCTTTGGAAAGGTTAAGATATTTTTCCATGAGTAAGGATGGATTCGAAGTAGCTGAGTATGATCTAAGATTAAGGGGCCCCGGTGAATTCCTTGGACTTAGGCAACACGGATTGCCTGATTTAAAAGTTGCTGATTTGATGAGGGACAAAGAAATTCTGATACAAGCCAGAAAAGATGCAGAAAAGCTTCTAAATCATCCAATAGACAGCAAAGAACTCTTGAAGAAGGTTCAACAACTCTATGGAGAAAGCCTGAAGCTTGTTAATGTTTAGTCAAAGCTGGTGGGTGCGGCAGGAATCGAACCTGCGGCCTCTTCCTCGTGAGGGAAGCGCTCTCCCTCTGAGCTACGCACCCAACACACTTTGAAATTGTACCACTAGTCAGTTTGTTTGACAAGGCGAGTTGTACAAGATTATCTTCACCAAACCTTTTGGAAATGTTACAAAATATTATGCACAATCAGCATCCGTTCATTTATGAACCCGTGGCTTCCATTCATTCCTACATGGCTTAAATTACCCATCCTTCACTTTTTTAAAAAAATGATGTATAATGTGAATTAAAGATGAAGCCAAGATTGCAAAGGAGTGGTTAGATGGAAAGAGTGATCGACTTAATTGTTGCAGGTAAAACAATTGAAATTACAACTGACACGCCTTTTGTTGTTATGTTAAGGGATTTAATGTACGAAGGCGACTGGTTTGTCATGAAGAAAGATCTTGGCAACAAGCAATGGATTGTTAAAGAAATAGAGAATTGCGAGTTTTTGGAAGAGAAGTGCAACATTTTGAACAGTTCCATATACGACCCAATATGTTTTGAAGAACTTTTAGAATGGTTAGAAAGTAGGAAAATCAGTGCAAAAGATTTTTCACATGCATCTTTGAATGGTTTATACGACCTTGCCATTTCATACGCCGATAAGGATATGCACGAAATAGCATTCAGAGTGATAAAGTACATTCTCCAAATTGATAAAAACTACGCTCCGGCCTACGAATTATGGGGATCATTACTGCTTGAAAAAGGTGACTTCCAGGAGGGGATAAAATACTTGGATAAAGCGATAGAGATAGATCCTTGGTTAGTTGAAGCTTATTCATCACTTGGGGAAGCTTACTACAACCTTGGAGATTACGCCAAAGCTGCTTCTTATTGGGAAAGAGAGATCGAATATGCCCCCGACAACAAATTCACTTACTTTATGGTCGCTGACGCATATAGAAAATTAAACCGTTATGACAAAGTCTGTGAAATACTAGAAAAATTCCTTGAAACAAATCCAAATAGTATCATAGCACTATACGAGTTGTCAGAAGCCTATAAAAAACTAGCTGAATACGAAAAGAGCAAACAATTTGAAGAGAAAATACTGAGTTCGCAGCCTTTGTACGGTGGTGATCTGGAAATTTGGAGCATTGTCCAACTCAGGCACGGAAGATATGAACTTGTTCAGAGAGTCATAGAGAATGCTCTAACTCAAGGTCACGGTAAAGCTCATTTAAAACTGATTCTCGCCATATGCTACCTGAAGCAGAACAAAATCGCTGAAGCTAAGAGTTTAATAAATGAAATGAAAGATCAGCATGCTTGGTACCTATACGGTAAGAAAGAACTCTTCAACGAGTTTCTGACAGAGGAGGAAATGCAGGCTTGTGGTATCTCGTAGTATTTGTTCTAGGAGCCATAATAGGCAGTTTTCTCAATGTTGTGATATACAGATTGCCAAGAAAAAACCAGGGGTTAAGTTTAGTCAAACCAGCTTATTCAATTTGCCCAAAGTGTAAAGCGAAGATCCATTGGTACGACAACATTCCGTTGGTTAGCTTTCTCGCTTTGAGGGGTACATGCAGAAATTGTAAGGAACGGATCAGCCCAAGGTATTTCTTTGTAGAACTTATAAATAGTTCTGGTTATTTGATCAATTTCTTGATCTTTCGTAACAACATTTTGGAACTGTTTGCAATGTGTGTCATGCTTTCCTCCATAATTGTTATTGTCTTTATAGATCTTGAATTCATGTTGATACCAGATGCAACACTTTTTCTTATTGGTGTGTCATCCTTTCTCATATGGTTTTATTCAACCCAAAGAGTGCTTAACTTGCTATCTGGAGGTATTGTGACCTCCTTGTTTGTGTTGCTCGCGTTGCTGTACAAAGGTGGCATGGGTAGTGGAGATGTCATACTTGCTGGTTTGATGGCTATAGTTGCTGGGCTTTTAGGTAGTCTTTACGCCTTAATGTTTGCATCGATTTCAGCACTTTTGTATGCTGCAATAAAAAATAGAGGAAAAATTGAAGCCAAGCAAAGAATACCCTTTGGAACTTTTCTTGGCCCAGCTTTTTATTTTGTGATTCTAATTCAAAAGGCATGGCCATGGATGTGAACTGGTTATGCTTAGCAAAATAGTTCTGTTTTTTCTCATTTTTTTAGGAATCGCATCTTTATACACTTTTTTCCCAATAAAGTACTATTCAGTTGTGAAGGAGAATGCTGATTTTTTTGATCCATTGTTGATCATGGCAATAATGAAGGTTGAGAGTAACTTTGATCACCAAGCAATCTCAAAAGCCGGTGCAGTTGGTCTCATGCAAATCATGCCACAGACAGCCGAATGGTTGATCAACCGAAACGGTGGCCAGCGTGATTTGAACAATCCTGTTGATAACATAATACTTGGAATACAGTACTTGAAGTATCTATACAACTTATATGATGGCGACATAGATCAAGTTCTAAGAGCTTACAATGCTGGACCTGCGAGGATAACGGGAGACACCAAAATTGGATTAGGATACGTTAGAAAAGTTAAAATCTGTTTCTATGCTTATAAAATTTTATATTTTTGGTTGGGGTGATCAACTGAATGAAGATTCTTACTGCCCAGGAAATGAAACAAATTGACGCAATGACTTCGAGTCAGTTTTTAATTCCTCCGTCGATTTTGATGGAAAGAGCGGGTCTTTCGGTTGTACTAGCCCTCGAGTCTGTGCTTGGTAACTTGTCTAAAAAATCGTTTTTGGTTTTGTGTGGTCACGGAAATAATG
>JBEPZZ010000076.1:0-7591 GCA_041640575.1 Pseudothermotoga sp.
ACAAACTCAGAGCTGTAAAGATTCTACAGGACAGAGCTTTCGCCAATCCGAAAATAAAGTTTCTATGGAATTCAGTTGTTGAAAAATTCGAGGGAGACAAAAAGTTAAGATTTGTGGTTGTGAGAAACCTAAAAACTGGTGACACAACAAAACTAGAAATTGATGGAGTATTTATTGCGATAGGGCTCAGCCCAAATTCAGACTTGGTGAAAAATATAGTTGAAACAGATGAACAAGGCTACATAATCACCAACGAATGGATGGAGACATCAGTCAGCGGAATCTATGCCATAGGTGACGTGAGGAAAAAGAACGCAAGACAGATAATAACAGCTGTTGCCGATGGTGCTGTTGCAGCTATACATGCTGCTGAAAATTACTTCTAAAACGTTACGTTCTTAAAAATAATTTGCCCCTTGTTAGTCGAAAAGAAGGCTGGCTCGCAAGGGGCTTAAGTTTTCATTTATATCAATTACTCTCGGTTCATCAAGAAGCCGAGAAAACTTTAAATATCGGTAGGTTTGAAAATAACTGATTATATACTTATTTTTGTTGGGTAGGATCATTCAAAGTATTTTTGACAAAAGATCTTGGTTTTCCTATAAGCGAATGTGATTGCACAAAACAGGTGTTCAAGCGTTCTGATGTTTTTCTCATTTAATATCCAACTATCTGGTTTGAAAATCGAAACTGAGTTTTCAAGGATAACATTCTTGAACCAGTCATAGGTTTTGCCCTTATCGTTCAATTGATTATACGGGTTATCCTGATCAAGTTAGATCATTTTCTGTAGATGCTTGAATTATGTTTTCTTCCACACTTTAAAATGACAAATTGATAATTCGGCATCTATAACATTCACCTGTTATTCAACTGGGACTATTAAATGTGACCTCAAAAACATTCTTGCCGTCATGATGATAATATCTTACTTCGCCGCGATGAAGTTCAACGATAGCTTTTACGATCGAGAGACCCAGACCAAGTCCTGTACCAGTCTTATTAGAACCTTGGAAAAACCTTTCGAAAATCTTGTTTGATTCATCATTAGGAATTGGATTCCCAAAATTCTCAACCTTGAATTTGATTTTATTGTTTTCCGTACGCAGAGATACAAAAACATGATTCGAACCTACGGAGTATTTGCATGCATTTTCTATTAGGTTCACAAAGACATGCTCCATAAGGTCTTTGACACAACAAAATTTTACTTCCGCTAGAGAATCTATCTCAAATTCAACATCCGGAAACCTTTGCATCAACTGTTCCAAAGATTCCATTAAAATGGTAGACATATCTTCCACCACAAAGCTGGCTTCTTTCTGATGCTGAATTCTGGCAAGTAAGAGTAAGCCCTCGGTTATCTCCACCATCTTGTTCAAGTTTTTCAAGACCGATTTAAGCTCTTGAACATTCTCGTTGGCTGAATTAGATAACATTAACTCAATTTGTGCCTTAGCACTAGCTAGTGGATTACGAAGTTGATGAGACAAATAAGAGGCAAAATTTCTCAATTCTTCCATTGTTCTTCGCAATCTGGACAGTGCTTCGTTAATTTGAAGTTGCAACAAATTAACTTCGTCACTTGTTAGTTTAACTTCTATTCTTTCCCTCAATCCTTTCGAAACCTCATCCATCTGATTGCCTATGTCTTCTATTGGTTTTATGAGCTTGTTTATCAATTTTTTGCCAAAAAACGTTGCTGCTGATATTATTGCAACCAGAGTCGTTAACAACGATACGCCCAGTATTAAGAGTAGTGTAGTCCTCTGCTTGGTGCTTTTTACTATCACTATCGTGTAGGGTCCAAATCGCTCAACTAAGACCCTATAACCTCGAACAAAATGTGTCCCAAATGGTAATGACTCAACATTCAAATTGGTGGCCATTTGAAAACTTGCTATTGTCTTACCTGCTTCAGTAACCTGAAATCCTAGATCTCTTTTTCCAAATAGAGCTAGTGGTTCCTTTGAGGGTTCCTCAAGATACTTGATCAAATCAGTCACAATGTTCTCAAGTTCTCTATCTAGTTGATAAAGAGTTAATCTTTCAACGACAATAAATAGGACAAGTACCACTGAGCACAGTGAAATGACAAGTATAGATAGGTAGAACCTCTCGATGCTCTTGCGAAGGGCCTTCATCATTTCTCGTCCTTTCGAAAGCGGTAACCAAGTGTCGGTAAAGTTTCGATATATTTGTCGTAGTCATAAACCCTCAGCTTGTTGCGCAGGTAGGAAATGTACACGTCGATCACATTACTTCTGATATTTCTCTCATTTTGCCAGACTTTTTCCAAAATTTCCTCTCTCGTAAACACAATATTTGGATTTCTTATAAAAAATTCGAGCAAATCATACTCTCTTTTACTCAACTTTAGTTCAGAATCGTGAATCATAACCCTCTTAGCTTTTGTGTTGATTTTCAGCTCTTTGAACTGAAGTTCTTCACCTTTCACGAGGTGTGATCTTCTAACCAAGCTAAGTATCCTTGCCGAAAGTTCCCTAAGATCGAATGGTTTTGTCAAATAATCATCTGCACCAAGTGAAAGCCCTTTGAGTTTGTCTTCGATTGCATCAAGCGCAGTCAAAATTAGGATGGGGACATCTATTGCACTTTCCCTTAAAGCTTTCACAAATTCGAAACCATCGATACCAGGAAGCATAATATCCAAGACTATACAATCATAGTGTGTATCGAAAGCTTTATCCAATGCTTCATCCCCATCGATGAATGCATCCACTTCGTAACCGTTTTTCTCAAGATATTTCTTTACAGTTTTGAGTAAATCTTCGTTGTCCTCAACAACTAATATTCTCATTTTGAAACCCCTTTTGCCTCTAGGCTTTCAAAATAATCGCTTCTCGGTTTCACCCAAATCACCACCGCAGTTTTCATACTTACGGCCGCAACATGACTTTTGCTTCCAACTATCCATCCTTCATCTGTAGGATAAGAAAACAGAATATCCTTGCCTATTGAAAGAATAGCGAGAGATACTGCATTTTGGAGGCTCAGAGGATAAGTCACATGATTGCTAATTTTCACCGGAGATCTTTTCAGAATCTTCGCATCGCTCGAGGAAATCTCGAATTTTTCGGTTGGTGTTAAAACAATCCATATAAGTTTATCTGAGGAAAAATTCAAATAACAAGCAATCACTTCCTTAGCTTCACTTTTCTTTACGGCATCCAGTATAGATATTTTTACTGAACTAAAGTTGAGTTTGTCATAAACCGGCTGTAATTTCTTTATAGACTGAAGAAAATCTTCCTGAGCAATCATTATAAGAGAGAAAAAAAGGAAAATTAGGATTAGGAGCTTTTTCACGAGAACCACCCAATCACTTTTAGCATTTTAAGGTTAAAAAAAGATTAGAACGAGAGAAATCACGATTTAACTACAAGTATCCCGAATGTCTCCGGACCGGCATGCGCAGCTACAGTCGGACCTATTCTCGCAATTCCAGCTATGTGTCCGAGCTTTTCTTGCAGCTTCGAAACAAATTTTTCCATTGTCTTCTTACCATATCCTGCGTATATCGTACGTTGAATGGGTGCAAAGTTATTAACAAGTTTGACTATTTGTTCCAACATCTGTTCTTCACTTCTTGCCGTTGATACTTTATAGATTTCTCCTTGTTCATCTATTGAAAGTATAGGCTTGATATTCAAAAATTTTCCAAGCCAAGCACTTAATTTCCCGATTCTCCCACCTTTCTTAAGATATTCCAACGTATTCAAAACAAAAAGCATCAAGGATCCTTTGTTATATTCGTCAATCTTTTGCTGCGTGATTTTTCGACCTTGGGAAAGATCCTCCACAACCTTTTGCAATACATGGAAAATTTTTCCACTTACACTCCTTGTATCGAAAACACGAACTTTCTTGAGGTTCATTTGCTCTACAACCATTTTGACCATGTTGAAGGTTCCACTAAGCTTGCTTGAAACAGTGAGTACTATTATTTGTTCAAATTCCTTGCTCAATTTTTGTAACAAATTAACTGTGTCCGAGGGGCTTGGTAAAGAAGTCGAAACCCTCTTGCCATTTTCCAGCTCTTCATAAAGCTCATCCTCGGAAATATCCACTCTATCACGGTACTCTTTTCCGTCAATGTAGATTCTCAGAGGCAAGATGTGTAAAGGAAGTGGACAGATGTAGTTTTCAGGCTTATCAATCGTGCTGTCTACCACTAACGCAACATTCACGGTAAAACCTCCCGTCCTGATTTATTGAATAGAACCTTTAAATTAATTTTACAACAACATACATCATAATTTTGACGAATCATCACGAATAAATTTTCGAAACAGCTTCTTCATTTTCAAATGATTATGCCGAAAAATTATCTTTATAAACTTGTTGCGAATGTTTGGTATAGATTTTATGGAGATGCTTATGAACAAGCAGAGGGGGAAGCATTCTTGACGGTAATAGTTGCGTTAAATTTGTTTTTCGCAACGATCTTTCTGGTGACAAGAGAAACAAAGATAAAGATTAGAAATCGAGAAATCATTCTTGACTATGCAACCGTATCAATTTTGGTTATCTTACTGCTAGTAATTTCAGGGGTAGCATCTCTTTCAACTGTGCGAAATGCTTTGATGCCGCAGTTCAATATTGTTCCCTGGCAGATACTGATAATTTTCTTTGGATCAGCGTACATTTGTTCATCCCTTGATATGTCTGGTGTCCTAAAATACTTCGCTTACAAACTTGTCTTGGCTAGTAAGGAAAAGGGTATACTGCTTTATCTAAACTTAGTTTTACTAACCGGAATAATGACTGTATTCACTTCCAACGATATAGTCACACTTACTTTAACACCGATTGTTGCATACATCGCCAGATACTCTGGAATTAATCCAATACCCTTCTTAGTGTCGATTTTCTTCGCTTCGAATACCTGGAGTATGCTTTTCTATATAGGTAATCCAACTAATGTCATAGTTGCACAGGCTTATTCGTTGAAATTCTTCGAATATGCAAGCCAAATGTTTTTACCAACTGTTGTTGCAGGCCTAGTTTCAACATTGTTATTCCTTTTGATTTACAGAAAACAGATACCGCGAAATGTTTCACTCACGCAATTGAAAGACCCAAAGGAGGATATTGTCAATAAATATTACTCTATACTTAACCTTGTAATCTTCGCGATTTTCTTTGGTTTTCTAGCATTCGGTGATCTTTTTGGATTTAAACTTTGGAAAACGATTCTATTTTTCTGTGTGGTCTACGCTGCGTTGAATTTGGCTTTTTCGAGTTCATTGAGTAATAAATCCGAGAACGGTATTACGAAAAAATTCTCATTCTTTCTTGAAACCTTCAAGCGAGTCCCTTGGAAAATCTTTCCTTTGGTCTTAGTCTTTTTTGTCTTTGTCCACATATTCAACACATACGGCCTAACAAGATATGTTGGAAAACTGATTAATTTCAGTGACAATCTCACCGGAACGGTTTTAATGGCTTTGATAACCGCGATTTCTGCAAATTTGATGATCAATCAGCCTATGACAATTCTTTTTGCAAATGCTATGAAGATGGCAGGAATAGAGAATATTAAATATGCTTACGCACTCGTAATAGGTTCAAATCTTGGTGGGAACATGACACTTATGGGTGCCTTAGCAGGTTTGATGTGGTCGAGAATTCTAGCATTCTATGGCATAAAAATGGATAACAAAATTTTCATGAAGAACACCTTAGTTGTCGTTCTAGCTACAATAATTGCTTCTTCGCTGGCTCTGTTAATCTGACTTGAATAAAAAATATGTTATGCTTTGTCCTAATTTCGTGTAACTTCAACTGATAATTCATTCGAAACATTAGGTAAAGCTCTTCAAATACGGATGCACCTTTGCACATCTGCAAGCTTCAATGACTTAATAACAAGCTTTTCTTTCAAACCAAAAAGTGACCTTTAACCCTGAAAATGGAACCCTGCTAGTTTAATGTTTTTGAAAATGTTTTTGAAATTGAGCATATATAATTCAGTTTAAAATATTATTTGGGAAAGTGCCTTGGCAAATTCTGCTGACGAATTTTCTCAAAGAGATCAGTCCTTCGTCACGAAAATGTTATTTTAATCTCATATAGAACTTTGACAATAGGTTGCTATAATAGGAAGAGTTTTCAACCGATATTGTCACACTTTCGGTTCTAATTCGGTTATAACTATGTGACATATTTGCCTTAATTGGTATTGATCTGAAAGCAACTTGACACAGTAAGCTTCATACGTTGGAACGGAGATGAAATTGTGAGGCTATTCATTTTTGATATGGGTGGAGTGGTATGTTTAAATACGTCTGTAGCACCAGAAATAGCAAACTATCTGAACATACCAATTGAGGAATTTCTGAAGTTGGCAAAGTTGAGTGGTATTGATCTTTTACAAACTGGATATATCAGCACACATGAATTCTGGAAGAATTTTTCAAAACACTTTGGTAGCGGTATAAACGATGATTTGTGGATAAGGTTCTTTAAACCGGTGCCGATATCAGGGACTGTCAGATTGATCAAAAAACTCAAGCAAAAGTTCAGAGTCGTGGTTGGAACAAATACAATATCTTCGCACTATGAATTTCATATGAAAACCGGACAATATGATCTTTTCGATGCTATCTACGCTTCACATATTATTCATATTGCAAAACCAAACCCAGAATTTTTCCGGTATATCCTAAAGAGTGAAGCCGTTTCTTCCAGAGAAGTATTTTTCGTTGATGATGATTTGAGAAATGTTGAGAGTGCCAGGAAGATGGGAATCAACTCCTTCTTATTCACTAGTCCCGAAGATCTTCAGAGCGAACTGGAAAAATTGCTTGGTCACATAGTTTATTTCGATTGAAGAAGTGCATACGATTGTTGGAAAGATAAAGCCGGCTGGGCTATTTTGATAACCTTACTGGTGAGGGTTATTGTTCGGCGGCAAGTGCCGCAGTAAGATGATAGGGGTAAACATATCACGCATATTCTTTTACTGACTACTCAGCTAGTAAGCCATCGAACCACCGAGAGTTTCCAAGATTAGGCTTGGAAGAATTTATGAAAACTAGTTTTTTCGTCTTAATTTCAGGTGCTTTTTAGTAACAAGCAAGAAAGTGACCATAAACCAAGCACAGCTAGTGCAGCAAAACTCTCGAGCAGATTGCTTCAAAAAGCCAGTTTAGAATAGCTTTTGAGATCAGAGTAATCTTGGTAAGTCAATCATTGATCACCTAACTAACATGACCCATTTCCTTCTAGAGTTGTCAAGGTAAGCTTTAAAAAACAATGTTTGGCTTTGACTCACCTTACGGTATTTAAGAAAATTGTCTTGCGGATGTGATTTTATTTTCTCATTTTATATATGAATTAACATTACGTTTCTATCTGAGAGCAACTCTACAAATTTGCGTCTTGAAACGGAATAGATCAGCTCGTGCATGCCAAGAAAATATATTCGAATCAAGTTAAGGCAATCTTGCGAAGACCTACTGTTATCGTATGCTTCCTATTTTGTCATATTGTATTGAATCTTCCACGATGAATCCCATGATTTATATCAGCGAGGCCAAATTATAATTGCTAGAAGACATGTCAT
>JBEPZZ010000077.1:0-7482 GCA_041640575.1 Pseudothermotoga sp.
AGCTATTTTTACAAACTCATCCAAATGCAATTTATCAAGGGCTTCCACAAAACCAGGTTCTATGTAAGTTATAAAGGTTCTGAGAACCTTCTTATCGTAAACAGATATGGTCTTGCCATTTATCTTCAGTTCGCCTGTCCAGGTAACGCTGGAATATATTTCCCTGTTCAAACCTAAGATTGACCTTAATAAAGTCGATTTCCCAGCTCCACGCGGACCGTAAACAATAATAAGTTGCCCGGTCTGCATTGTAACATCTATATCTCTGAGTACTTGAATACCATTGATAGATAAGGAGAAATTCAAAAATTCAATTTTCCCCAGATTTTCCTCCGTCCGCTCCGGAGCTTTTGTTTCCATCGTCAAGGAGGGTCATCCTCCTTCTAATTTCTTCTTCAGCATTTTTATCGCCATTCTTAACCATTTTCAAAAGTTCAAACTGCGATACTATCTTGGGATTTTCTTGTCTCTTTCTCATTTACTCACCTCTTACACTACGCTTTAAATTATACAGCGATAAAATTAATTGATCTTTTAACTACCATTACAATTGAAACTGATTGCAGAACAATAATCAAATTAGTTCAAGAATCAAACAAATAACTCGTTATACTATAAATGGAGGTGTATCCGAATGAATTTTCATGATTTTGCAGTTGGCCAAACTTATTCAGAAAAATTTATCGTCTCGGATCAAGCCGTTAAACTGTTTGCCGAGATAACAGGAGATAAGAATCCTGTTCATCTTGATGATGAATACGCACGAAGTACTCGTTTTGGTAAGCGAATCGCCCATGGTATGCTGGTAGCTTCCTTCATCTCGAAAACCCTAGGTATGAACTTTCCAGGACCTGGAACTGTACTGGTAAAGCAGCAAATAAAGTATAGGGCACCAGTGTACATTGACGAGCATGTTGAGGTGCGAGTAACTGTTCTTGAGGTGATATCAGACAAACATAGGCTGATACTTCAAACAGATGTATTCAAAGAAGACGGAAATAAAGCAATAGAAGCTCAATCTGAGATACTTTATGAAAAATGAGAAGGTACGGGCAGCATTTTCTAAAAGATGAATCTGTTGCAAGAAATTTTATAGAACTGTTGAACCTTGAATCAGGTCAGAGTGTTGTGGAGATTGGCCCGGGAAGGGGATCTTTGACCAAGATCTTGTTAGAAAAAGGCTGCAAAGTGTTAGCTTTTGAAATTGATCCATTACTTGTTGAAGAACTTCAAGCGAATATAAAAGCTCCTTTATTAAAGGTGAGGCAATGTGATTTCCTACTGGTTGAAAAGGATGAGCTAGGTGATATCAACCTTTGCGTTGGAAGCATACCTTATCAAAATTCTTTGGAGATCATCATGAAAATATGCCAATTAGGCTTTGAAAGTGTGGCTTTAATAGTTCAAAAGGAATTTGCACAGAAAATTTCGGCCAAGCCTGGTGACAAGCGTTACACTTTCATATCAGCTTTGGTTCAGAGTATCTACCATGTTGAAATCGCTTTCAGCATCTCACGCATTGCCTTTACACCACTGCCGAAAGTAACGTCCAGTGCGATATTACTTAGAAGGATAAGAAATGTAGATAGTTTCGATGATTATTCGGCTTTTTTAAGACATCTGTTTAGATCGCCAAATAAATTGGTGAAAAATGCGATTGAAGAACATACGCCGTTTGATCAACAATTGCTAAATCGGCGTGTAAGACAGCTGTCAGCCGAAGAATTACTATATCTTTACGGGAAGTGGTGGTATGGTAAGACTAGATCTTTTGGAAATGGTACTTGATTCCATCATAGAAGGGATCATCATTGTAGACAAACAAGCAAGAGTAATCTACATCAACAAACAAGCTTGTGTGATACTTGGTTTGAGTCCAAATCAGGTTTTGAATCGTTACGTAGTTGATGTGATTCCCAATACAAGATTGCATATAGTTGTGCAGACTGGTGTACCCGAATTTGATAGGCTGCAGGAGATTGGGAATACAAAAATAATAACAAGTCGAGTGCCAATTCGTGATAAAGATGGGGAAATAGTTGGTGCAGCTGCTATTTTTAGAGACGTAACAAGTGTTCAAAAGATGGCCGAGGAAGTGACGAACCTTAGGGAAATTGAGGCTACTTTGAAGGCAATAATTGAATCGACAAGCGATGCTATATCTGTAGCTGACGCCCAAGGAAGAATTGTGCTTGTGAACAACGCCTACACAAAAATAACCGGTTTTACAGCACAACAGGTCATAGGGAAACCCGCAACTGTTGATATAGCCGAAGGAGAAAGTATGCATATGAAAGTTGCCCAAACGAAGCAGCCGATCTATGGTGCACGTTTACTTGTTGGTCCCACCAAGAGAGATGTAATTGTCGATGTTACACCTCTATTTGTGAAAGGCGAATTCAAAGGAAGTGTTGGGGTAATACATGACGTTTCGGAGATTATGAGACTTACTCGAGAACTGGAAGAGGTCAAACGCCTTATAAGAACCATGAGTGCTAAGTATACTTTCGAGGACATTGTTGCTGAAAGCCCCAAAATGAAAATCGCTCTTGTTCAAGCCATGAAAGTTGCTCAAACACCTGCTACAGTTCTTCTCAGAGGCGAAAGTGGGACGGGGAAGGAACTTTTTGCACACGCGATTCACAACGCAAGCGATCGAAAAGATAAACCATTTGTCAGTGTTAATTGTGCTGCAATACCGGAATCGATCTTCGAATCTGAACTGTTTGGTTACACTGCCGGAGCATTCACAGGTGCAAAACGGGAAGGAAAGAAAGGTTTGCTTGAAGAAGCGAATCATGGAACCATCTTTTTTGATGAAATAGGTAAAATGCCTTTGGCAGTTCAATCAAAATTGTTGAGATTTATCGAAAGTAAGGAGATAGTACCCATTGGTGGGACGAAGCCAATCAAGGTGGATGTGAGGATAATTGCTGCAACAAATATGAACTTGGAAAAAATGGTACAAGAAGGGCTCTTCTTACCTGACCTGTACTTCAGGCTCAATGTATTCCCAATTTTCTTGCCACCTTTGAAGGAGCGAAGAGAAGATATTCCTCTGCTAGTTCAAAGAATCATCAGAAAGTTGAATCAAGAATATGGAAGAACTGTTGAAGGCATTTCTCCAGATGCGATACACAAACTTCTCAGCTACGATTGGCCTGGTAATGTTCGAGAATTGGAGAACATTATTGGCAGAGCGATAATAAATATGGAACCAGACGACACTTACATAAGAGCGCAACACTTGCCAGCTCTCAGACCATCCTTTTCTGCTGCTGGCGTTTCAAAGGTGGGAAATCTAAGGCAGCTAGTTTCTGAATACGAGAAAGGATTGATATTGAAAGTGCTGGAAGAAACTGGTTGGAATATACAAAAATCGGCTCAACTTTTAGGATTAAGTGTTAGGACACTATACTACAAGATGAAAAATTTAGACATAAAGCGTGCACAATGAAAACGATTTTTCTGATTTTTTCGAATCAAAAAAATGTATAATTGTGATATATGAATCAGCAGGAGGAAAAAAATTGAGGAGAACACCGAAACGTTCAGACGGAAAGCGAACCCTAGAAAATCTTCTGAAATCTGCCCTAGAACTTTTCGCAAAGCATGGTTACTATGGTGTTTCCATACCGATGATTGCGCGAAAAGCCAATGTAAAAACAGCAACATTTTACCAATATTTCACAGATAAAGAAGCCATCTACAAAAAACTTCTTTCAGAAGCATTCTATCTTTTTGAAAATTATCTTCAAGCTTCTTACAATCAATCAGTGAAACACAGAATAAGTAATTTTGTTCAGAATTACTTTGCGTTTTTCATAGAGAACCCGCATTACTACAGAATACTGCATGAAGCTGTTTATCTTAGAAGAATTGCCCTAAAGAAGATAGAAAAGATTCTAGACTATGCTGTAAGTCACATTTGTCCTGCTTCCGATTTTGTTGATCAAATGGTTTTACGCTGGTTCGTAACTGGTCCAACGAGATTCATAGCAATATATAATTCCTTGTCATCAAATTACAGAATCGAAGGAAAAGTTATTGAAGAGTTAGTTGATTTCACATTGCATGGTATTGATTCAAATGAACACAAACTTTCCGAAGAAGTCTTTCAAATCGATGTGAAACCAGTTGTTGTAGAAACAACGACAACGAGACTCAAACTTCTGCAAGCTGCCGAAAAACTGTTTGGCAGCCGTGGGTATAGAAACACTCTGGTAAGTGATATAGCGAAAGTTGCTAAAGTCGCTTCTGGTACAGTTTATGTTCACTTCCAAAGTAAAGAACAAATTCTTGAGGAACTTGTTACTAGTACCAACAGAAATTTTCGATTGACACTTTCAACAACTATAAGAAAGTTTCAAGATCGTCGAGACGCAGAAATTGCGGGATACTTTACTTTTCTCAAGTTTTTTAACCTTCATCCGGACATGTACTTGATAGTACGACAGGCAGAATTCTTCAATCCTGAGATCTCGATGAATTATTACATGAAAATTCTTCAGAGTTATATCCCTCCTTTGGAAAAAGCCATTTCAAATGGTCAGTTGCGAAATTTTACACCGCAAAATTTGGCCTTGATTCTAATGGGAATTGGTCACTTTATGGGAGAAGATTTGGTTGTTCAGCACCGAGTTAAAGATCATGAAATTGTAACTTACCTTGAAAGATTGGCCTCCTACCTTTACAAAGGTTTGAACTCAAAAGAAAGAGAGAAACTCAGCCTCAACGAGCAAACAAAATAAATCTGCCAGTTGGTTCCTGTTTTTTCAGGAATAGATGAATTTTTATTTTAATAACGGGGAAATTAGCACTTGATTGTAACATGACTCAGGTGTTAAACTTTCATATGAATCAACTGTCATATTCTATGCATGAGAAAGGATGGCTTTATGCGCGAGCACGTGGGTATATTATCAATTGGAACATATTTGCCTTCGCGATATTTATCAGCAAAGGACATTGCAAACTTGAGTGGAATCCCTGAGAACGTAATTGTTGACAAAATGGGAATAAAAGGTAAGTATGTACCCGGTCCAGAAGACACTACTAGTTACATGGGAATAATGGCTGCCAAGAAAGCTATAGAACGTTCCAAAATCGATCCGAAAGAAATCGACGTTGTTATTTGGAATGGTGCTCAGCACAAGGATTACCCATGCTGGCTTGCCTGTACAAAGGTATCACATGAAATTGGTGCAACAAAAGCCTGGGCTTTTGATATGGAAGCAATGTGCGGTTCAATGATTGTTGGCTTGCAAGTTGCACGCTCGATAATGCTTTCGGAAAAAAATATAAACACAATACTCCTCGTAAGTGGTTACAGGAACGTCGATTTGGTAAATTATGGCAACAAAGATACATCATTCATGTTGGATATCGGTGCAAGTGGCTCTGCTGTGATACTTAGAAAAAACCTGGGGCGAAATGTGTTACTCGGTGTCTCAAGCGTAGTCGATGGTTCCTTTTCTGAAGATTGTGTGGTGCCTGTGGGCGGCACAAAGAAATGGCCGTTGCAGCCTGAGGAGTTGAAGGACTATTTCTTTCAGATTCGAGACTCAGAAAGTTTCAAAGAAAGACTCAGCTCAGTCACACTGAAAAACTTCTACTTCGTAATTGATGACGCTTTGAGAAAAAGCAATCTCACCAGAAAAGACATAGATTATCTTGCTATCCTTCATTTCAAAAGATCCGCTCATCTCGATGTATTGAAAGAGCTCGGTTTGGATGAATCAAAAACCACATATTTGGAAGAGTATGGACATATGGGACAAAATGACCAAGTTTTCTCAATCGAGGAAGGTCTAAAAAAGAACAGAATCCGAGACAATTCAGTAATTGTCCTGGTTGGTGCTGGTGTTGGTTGGACATGGAATGCAGCCGTTGTTAGATGGGGTGAAGCTGTTGAACCTATCTCTTGGTGAGGGGGTTTACTATGGATTACAAGGATCTTTACAAGTCAAAAGTTACCAGCGTCGATGAAGTTCTAAAACTTGTTAAATCAAATTCTACGGTAGTTGTTGGTATGACGCCATGTGAACCAAAAATTTTCCTGAGGAATCTTCATAAAGTTGCTGAGGATGTCGAAAATGTAACCGTTTTTACTTGTCTAAACACTGAACCCTACCCTTTTTACATGGATAAAAAATATGCTCGAGCCTTTACGAACGCATCTTGGTACTTTGGAGGGTCGAATCGCGAAGCCGTTAAATCAGGATTTGGAACGGTAAGTTATGTGCCTAACAACTTGCATCAAGCAGGAACAAATTTGCTCGAAAGTCGAACTGTTGATTTATTTGTGGGTGTTGCCTCTTCGATGGATAAAAATGGTTTCCTAACACTTTCAGCCTCAATAGTGTATGAAAAAGATGTTGTAGAAAAAGCTAAGAAGATAGTTGTCGAAGTCAATCCAAAGGCACCTAGAACACATGGAGATACACAGATACACATCACAGAAGTTGATCATATAATCGAGGTAGACTATGATCTTCCAGAAGTTGAATTAGTCAACCCTTCTGAAACAGAGGCCAAAATAGCACAATACATAAGTGAACTTGTTGAAGATGGCTCAACCTTGCAGCTAGGCATAGGTGGTATACCAAACGCTGTTGCAAAATTTCTCGTCAACAAAAAAGATCTGGGTATTCATACAGAAATGTTCACTGAGTCGATGATTGATCTTTTTGAAGCTGGTGTAATTACTAACAGGAAAAAAACTCTTTGGCCTGGTAAATTTGTCTGTACTTTCGCATTTGGTACCAGAAGGATGTACAGTTTTGTCGATGATAACCCTACTGTGTTCTTCTTGAGAGGTAAGTATGTGAACGATCCGTATGTTATAGCACAGAATGAAAAAATGGTAAGCATAAACACAGCATTGATGGTTGATTTGACTGGGAATGTGTGTTCAGAAGCTCTTGGTACAAACCATTACAGTGGAACTGGTGGGCAGCTTGACACGCATCGAGGAGCAGTAAAAAGTAAGGGCGGCAAAGGTATCATTGCTCTTAGGTCAACCGCCAAAAATGGTACTGTTTCAACAATAGTCCCAATTCTTCCCAGTGGTTCACCGATTACGGTGCCAAGGCAAGAGGTTGATTACATAGTTACGGAGTATGGAGTTGCATGGCTCAGGGGAAAAACTGTGAGCGAAAGGGCTAAGGCCTTGATTTCCATTGCTCATCCAGAATTCAGATCAACGCTTACAGAGGAAGCAAGAAAGCTTTGGTTAATCTGATAGAAGGGGGTGTTTGGTGTGAAGAGGTTGCTCGTACTGGTCTTGCTAACCACGCTGTTCGTAACTGCTTTTACTCAGAAACCCATCAAGATTGGTGCAGTGCTACCACTTGGTGACATAACTGGTAGACAAGCGGCAAATGCTATGAAACTTGCCGTGAAAGAGATCAACGAATCTGGTGGTTTACTCGGCAGGCCTGTGGAACTGATAATAGTTGATGATGAAATGAAACCCGAAAA
>JBEPZZ010000078.1:0-4042 GCA_041640575.1 Pseudothermotoga sp.
TGGTAGAGGATTTGCGGTCGTCGCTGATGAGATAAGAAAATTGGCAGAGGAGAGTAGAAAATCAACTCAGACTATTTCGGATACCTTGAAAGAAATAAGAGACTTAACATCTGCAGTTGCATCTGGTGGTAATTATGTTGTGAGTCAGCTCAGAACTACCAGTCAAAGCATGCAAGAAGCAGAGGCAGAGATAAAAATAATGCTTCAGGAAATCGATAAATTTGTGACCCTCACAACTGACTTGGCAGCGACAAGCGAGGAACAGAGCGGAGCTGTACAGGAGATTGCGGCAGCCACCGATAAGATTGTTAGAAATTCTGATGTATTGAAGCAAACATTTACAAACGTTTCCACAAAAGTAGAGCAACAAGCTAAAGAAGCCAAAGAACTTTCAAAAATCGTTGACGAAATGAACCGAATTGTTGCTGATCTTCAGCAACTAGCCTCAAAGTACAAAATTTGAAGTTGTCAAACTGAGCAAGGAACCTTTTTAGCTAGCTACTAAGCTAACAAAAAAGGTTGCCCGATTGGAAATTGTAGAACTGGGCAACCTTTAATTTTTCGCTGTATAACTTGCTTTAAGTGGTTATACTCAGACAAACTCAAAATGAGAGGATTCCTTAACTTCTTTTACCCACTGCAGCAGTGATAGTAAGTCGACGTTTCCACCAGAAAGTATTGCAACTACTCTTTTATTTCTTGGCAAAATTTTACGATAAAGTAATGCTGCCACTGTCACAGCACCTGAAGGTTCAACCAATATCTTCATTCTCTCGAGCATGAAGACCATGGCTGCTTTTATCTCATCTTCACTCACAAGTAGCACGTCATCCACATACTTTTTTACGATCTCAAAAGGAAGTTTACCAGGAGAGGCTGTTCTCAAACCGTCGGCAATGGTGTTTATATCTCTTAATTCAACCAAATGTCCTGCTTTGAAAGATAAATAAGTACTGTTGCTTTGTTCAGGTTCGACTCCGTAAATTTTTACATTTCTCAGATTCTCTTTCACAGCAACAGCTATTCCTGAGATCAATCCACATCCACCACATGGAACTAGTATTGCATCCACATGTCCAAGTTCTTCAATTATTTCTAGGCCTATTGTTCCTTGTCCTGACATTATCCAAGGATGGTCAAATGGAGGAACAAAAACCTTGCCACTTTCTCTCGATATTTCTAACGCCCTGTTCAATCTTTCGGTAGATGTTCTTCCACATTTCTCAATCTTCGCCCCGTAACCTTGTATTGCCGAAAGTTTCGCAATTGAAGCGTCTTCAGGAACAACAACCGTAACATTGACTCCAAGAAGTTTTCCAGCACACGCCAAAGCTTGCCCGTGATTCCCAGAAGAACCTGTTACAACTCCTTTCTTCCGTTCATCTGGACACATCGATAAAAGAAAGTTCATCGCGCCTCGAAACTTGAATGCACCAGATTTTTGAAAATTCTCTGCTTTTAGAAAAGCTTGATTGCCGCAAATTGAATCAAGCGTTTTAGATGTCAAAATTGGTGTTTTATGAATATACCTGAAGATTCTTTCTCTAGCGGTTTCCACATCTTTAACAGTTATCACATTATTTCACCTCTTTTCAAATATTTTGAAATATATTCTCCGTCTGCGTCAAATTTCTTTGCTTGGAGAAAAGGATTGAACCTTCTATATTTTGATCTTGGATCAACTCCAACACCTGCATTCCATTGCCAGTTTCCAACATTTAAAGCAGGATCATAATCAATCAAATGCTCAGCAAAGAGCCTTTCTCCTATCCTCCAGTCCCATCCAAGCTCTTTTGTGAGATAGCTCGCAATTATCATTCTGACACGATTGTGAACAAATCCTTCTTTGAAAAGTTGATTGAGGCCAGCATCTATAATTGGTACACCAGTTTGGCCATTCTTGACTTTTTCAAATTCCCTTGGTGATGGTTTCACCCAAGTCTTGGTACGATCCTCCCTGAAGCCTTGAGTTTCAATTGCTGGAAAATGGTAAAAAAGATAGCTGAAAAATTCTCTCCAAAGAATCTCGTCAATAAACTTCTCACAACCTGGCTTACCTAAAGCCCATCGCACTACTTTTCTGACAGAAATTGTTCCATATCTCAAATGAGCACTCAGCAAGGATGTTCCGTTCTTTGCTGGAAAATTTCTCAGCCAACTATACTGAGGTAGTATTGTTTCAAATCGCGCTAATAGTTCATCTGGTGATTTTATGGCTCCTTCATGCAATAATTTTACTTTTTCAAAACCAAGAGCTTGACATGAAAACTCAACTTCTTCAACCTTTTGCTTTTCTATTTTGAAAACCCGTGGGCTTAACTGCTTGGCCCACTCGGGTATTTCTTTGCTCTCAGCACGTTCTAGGTGCGTTTCTATGTGTTTGTATGCGGCGTTTCTAAAATAAGAGTAGATTGTAAAGATTTTCCCCTGCTTGGATCTTATTTGTTCAAAATCTGTTAGGTAACTATCCATGATAACTTTAACCTGAAACACCTTCATGACTTGCTGCAAACTTTTTCGTGCACTATTTCCAAAATCTACACATGTAAAAACCTTGGCGTCTGGATACAATGTTTTTAACCACTTAACGATATCGCTTGTTTGACCAAGGCAAATCGTCAAAGATGTTCCATAATAACTAAGTTGCCGGTTTAAATTCTCAAGCTGATGAAATATGAAAGTAAGTTTTTTCCTTTGTCCTTCTCCAAAATACAAATTTGGATTCAGTATATAAACTGGTAATACTGGCCTTTGGTCTCGTGAGGCCGTTTGCAGAACTTTGTTATCCTCAAGTCTAATATCCCTTGTTATCCACCATATGTTGCATTGCATAACCATTCAATGTCTCTAAGGCTTTGCAGCAAAACTTGTTTTTGTTGTTTCTTTTATGATTTTGCCGTCTCTCATTATCAAAACTCTGTCCGCCCTTTGAGCTATCTTTTCATCATGCGTTACCACGGTTAAGGTGGTTCCCTGTTCTATACGCATTTTCTCAAGCAGATCTATGATCATTGCACCCGATTCAGAATCCAAGTTTCCAGTTGGTTCATCCGCCCAAACAATCTTTGGGTTGTGAATCAAAGCTCTCGCAATAGCTACCCTTTGTTGTTCTCCACCTGAAAGCTGAGATGGAAATTTGTCTTCTTTGCCAGCTAAACCAACTCTCTCGAGCATTTCAAGGGCCCTTTGAGTAACTTCTTTACCTTTCCATCCAAGAATTCTTAAAGGTAATTCAACGTTCTCAAGAGCAGTTAAAACTGGAATCAAGTTGAAAAACTGGAAAATGAAACCCATATACTTTGCTCTGAAATCTGTTTTCTTGTCTTCATCGAGCAAGTGAAAGGCAACTCCGTCAAAGAATATCTCACCTTCCGTTGGAAAGTCTATACCAGAAAGACAATTTAGCAAAGTCGTTTTCCCTGATCCGGATGGACCAAGTATCGCAACAAATTCTCCTTTTTCTATCTTAAGATCCACTCCCCTTAAAGCTTCAACTTTTCTTTCTCCTTTACCATACACTTTCCAAAGTTTCCTGACTGTTATCATTTGCTTTCCTCCTTGAAATTAATCGGGTGCTCTGAGAGCATCTGCAGGGCTGTTTTTTGCTAAAACAACTGGAAGAGAAACTACAACAAGTATCACAGTATAAATAGCTAAGATTAGTATTAGGAAATTTTCAAGCGGAAAGTAGAATTCCCCAGAACTAAACAACCTGAAAATTAATCTGGAAATATCCCTCGACTCGAGATAGCCTGCAAAACTTCCAACCAGAATTCCTATGGATGCAATGATAATGTTTTCAATGATAAGCGATGCACTGACGCTTCGACTTGACATACCAACAGCTCTCAACGTTCCAATCAAACGTTTTCTAACCATAACGCTTCTCAAAGAATGAAAAGCAATTCCACTAAAACCACTTATCAAACCAAAGTATAGCAAGGCGATGGCTGTTTGAATGAGCATGTTTATTCCCGAAAAAAGTCTATTTAATTCCTCAATTATGTAAACTGGAAAATCAAATAATTTACTGTAAAAACTC
>JBEPZZ010000078.1:4052-7378 GCA_041640575.1 Pseudothermotoga sp.
ACCGGTACAGCTTTGGCATCTTTTGGAAGACTGTTAGTAGATGCAACATATTTTGTCGGAACCAATAGTTGTCTCATGTCAAATACATCAACAACCTCCAATTCAACCATTGTTGTTCCACCAATTCTGAAGGGAGATTTAACTCTGCCTGCTACCTTTGCTCCCAAGATTTGCGAAGAATTTGCTTTTTCAAAATATCCAACTATCACCTTGCCAGATTCCAGTAATTTTTCACGCCAGTCTTTGCTCATTTCTAATGGTACAATTGCATTTCGAAGGAAATTCTCGTCGACAAAGGCTATTAAGTCATTCTCAAATTCTGCAACATAAATCCTCGAATAATCTTTTATGCCTTCTGCAACCTCGAGTTCACTTCTTGAAAAGATCAATTTCAATGGGTTACGAATTACCATAAAGTCGTAACCAAATAAACCACTTTCTAGCCTATTTTGAACAAACCTTTGAACGTTGGACGGAACTGTTACAACCAGCATCATGACAAAAACTATTAAGCTGAACATGGAAGCTATGATAAAGGAGTATCTTCTATTCCTTTCAACATACGAAAGTGCTATAAAACCAAACACAGATGCTCTTGAGGCCCTCTTGGAGAGAAACTTCCTCACCAAGACAATAGCATATATGAATATCAACCAGCTACCAACGAAGAAAACAGCTCCTCGTTGAAGGATTTCCCACCCACCAGCCATTTCGCTTGGTGGAAAATAACTGACAATACTAATTACAGCAAGACCAAGAACCAAACTCACCAATGGATGGGAAACAGTCATAAACAAGCCCACTGCTGTTGAAAGTAAGCCAAACATCCAGAATCGTGTCACAGTTAACATCGCAAATACGCCAAGAACACATAGTCCTAATCCGAGCACTTTCTTGATTTTTAGGTAAATGGAGTCCTGTTGGTCAGATTGATAAGCACTCAACATATGAACAGGAGACTTTCTAGTTATTTGCAAGATTCTCCTTGCAAATATTACAATTGGTACGATTAAGCCGGCAAAAATGCCAAGAATAAGTGTCAAAGGTGAAATTTGTAGTTGGATCTCACCGAAAGTAATTCCAAAGCCAGAACGAAAGATACTAGCTGTTGCAAGAAATCTATTCAACAAATATTTTGCCAGCAAGACTCCCAATGCTCCTCCAAAAATCCCTGACACAACAAGATAGCCCAAACCTTCTATCAAAAGAGTTGCCGCTAAGTGGTTTGTTCTCGTCCCAAGTATTCTAAGCGTGGCCATAAGGATACTTCTTTCTTCAACAAAACTTTGGGCGAAAAGATATACCAGAATGAAGGATGCCACGATAGAAAACCCACTGAAAGCTATTGTCAAGTAGCCTAGAGCTCTGTTAGCAGGTGAATTCAGTAGCTCTGCCTTCATCGCTACTGCCCTTACATTAAGATTCTGCTTCAATTCTTCAACTATCGTTTGATGCTTATCCAAATCTTCGTGCAAAGTCAAGTAAATTCGCGTTGGAAAACCACCAGGACCACTAAAATCATCGATATGGGTAAAGATTGTCCCATTATAATTCAAATTTTCACCTTTGAAGTTTAGGAAACCTTCCCTAGCAATTTGCTTCACTATAAATTGTTTTTCACCCGCACCAACATTTACAATAACCGCAGAATCCTTGGAAAGATTGAGAAATTGGGCAAGCGTTTCCGAAATGATCGCTTCACCACGGGATAAATGAATTTTTTCCCCAATAAAATTCTCTAAATCACTCGGATTCAAACCTACAATTAAACAATCAAGCACTTTCCCATCATACTCGACACGGCCCAATGTTTCTGAAACTGGTAAAATTTTTTGCACTTCTGGATGCTTTTCCAAAAGACTAATAACTTGACTGTCTAAGTTTACCTTTAGAAAAATATTGTTTCTTTTGCTTTCAACATACGCGTCGGCAGGACCAAAATTTTCAGAAAAACTCGAAATTATCCAGCTTTTTATGGTGTCGTTTATCGAAAGCCCACCGACTATCAGCATCGATGGAACACCTACACCGAAAACCAACACAAGAGCAGTCTTAAGGTGCATTTTGAAATTTCGAAAGGCTATCTTAAAGATCGACTTTAGCATCCCTGAAGTATCCTCCTAATGATTTAATTTTATCATTCACAAATTAGACTTAACTCACTAGTTTGATTTCACCGTCAAAGAAGACTACCAGTGGTAATGGTTTTTCATTTCTGCATTAAATGGTAGGTTCATTATCTCGTTCAAAACGCTTAAAACCTGTTCATAGGACTTCGTCCTAGGATCTCTTATGAGAAATTCTTCAAGTACACGCTTGTCACCTGACACAAATGCTTCCAAAGCCATTTCCATTCTCATAATTCTTGGTAGGAGAAAGAATCTGATTATCCTAGGCGTCAATGGTGGATCAATTTTTTCTGGATGAATTCCGCTTTGATCAACTATGCACGGTACTTCAACAACAATATCATCTGGTAGCTCTGGTATTAAACCATTATTCAGAATGTTTAAGACTAACCTTGTGGGTTTGTTATTAACCAAAGCATTTATGAACAATATTTGTTGTTCACCGCTCAGTTTAACTTGTTCAAAACGCTCGGGGAAAATTTGTGATAGCTTCGCAGAATTGTCTTTCGAAAGCTTCAGTAGCTGATTTCGAACCATTCTCAGAAATTCATAGAACTTTGGCCTTTCAATTTCGTTATCTATACCACCAAATTTTCCATACCATTTCTTCTTTGCTTCAAAATTGTAATGATATTTCCAAGTTCCGTTTCTCGGAGTATCTCCGATCGGAAGCATTCCATAGAATTTGTACATATCTATTGCTGCAGGACTAAGTTGGCTATCCCAAGGAGTTACAGGTTCCCACTGCCTTGATTTTTCTTCTATCCATTTATTAAGAAGTTTGTATGCATCTTCTTCATTGAAGCGAAATCTGTTAAGCCAAATTCCATGATTAACACCTGCAACTTGCCAGTCTATTTTCTCAAAGTCCAAACCGAGGGTTTGTGCAACATCCTTGACGTGAGCAAAACCATGACAAAACCCTATTATTCTAACACCTGTTTGCCTTGAAACAAGCTGTGTTATCTCGAAAACTGGGTTTGCAGTTTGAAGCAAGTAAGCGTTCGGAGAAATTTTCTCAATCGCTTTCGCAATTTCAAGCGAAACCTTTAGCTGATTGAAATTCGTGATTGTGTAATAATCAGAAACCATGTTAAATTCTTGACTGTCAATTCCACGGTAGTAGCCATGCTTTTCACCGATATCTCTTACAATCTCATATTGCACGTAACCATCTTCATGTCCCCCTGCTCTGGC
>JBEPZZ010000079.1:0-7288 GCA_041640575.1 Pseudothermotoga sp.
AAGCCCATCTATTCGTAAGACGTTTTCGTTTGTATGACTTACCCCGGGGTTATCAGCAATTATTACCTTGACATTATCAAGGTTAGCAGCTGAAAGTTTTACGTTCTCGTATTCTGAAGCCTTCCATGGCAGCACTATAAGAACCTTGTAGCTATCCAACCCAAGATTTTTCAAAATTCCCTGAATCTCTTTTGTCGAAGGTTGACTGAACCTTATGTCATCAACAACTATTAGGTTCCCTTCTCTGAATCTCTGAGAAAGAGCAGATTTCAGTGCAAACCTTTTCATTTTCTTCGGTAATTTCTTACTCCAATCGCGCGGTTTTGGACCATGAGCAACTCCACCATGGCGCCAAATTGGAGACCTTATCGATCCGTGTCGTGCTCTACCGGTGTGCTTTTGAGGCCATGGCTTGCGACCTCCACCGCTTACCTCTCCACGTGTCTTAGTACTGGCTGTTCCTGCTCTTCTCAGGGATAGCTGGTAATCAATGTATCTCCACATGACATCCCAGTTGGGATCAATATTGAATACTTCATCGCTCAGTTCACGCGTTCCAATCCTCTGTCCTTTGATATTGTACAGATCTGTTACAGCCATGAACTATTCCTCCCTACAGGTCATAATCGAACTCTCTTTGGGCTTCTGATGATCACCAAACTACCCCTTGCTCCCGGTACAGAGCCTTTAACCAGAAGCAGGTTGTTTTCCAAGTCTGTTTTGATAATTTCCAAGTTATGAATTGTGATACGTTCATTTCCATATCTACCAGGCATTTTCTTACCCTTGAAAATCTTTGCCGGTTCGGTATGTTGACCAAGCGAACCTAGTTCTCTGTGGAACTTTGAACCATGAGACCTCGGACCACCAGCGAATCCCCAACGCTTCATAGCGCCAGTGAATCCTCTACCCTTGGTCCAACCCACGATGTCTACTTTTTCACCCTCGTTGAATATATCAACCTTTAGACTCTGACCGATTTCGAACTGATTTACTTCGGAATCATCACTCAGACGAACCTCTTTCAAAAACCTCAGAGGACTTAGCTGAGCCTTTGAAAAATGTCCACTTAGTGGTTTGTTGATCTTTTTTACATGGTCAAAACCTATTTGAATTGCAGAATAACCATCAGTGGCAGTTGTTTTCTTTTGAACAACATAACAGGGGCCAGCCATTATTACAGTAACCGGAATGGATATATTATCTTTGAACAACCTTGTCATCCCGATTTTCTTTCCTAAGAGCATTTTCATAGTAGATACACCTCCGGTTCAGAGTTTGATCTCTACGTCGACGCCTGCCGGAAGATTTATTTTCATCAACGCATCGATCGTTTTCGGAGAAGGATCGATTATATCAATAAGCCTTTTATGGACACATTTTTCAAACTGTTCTCTCGAGTCTTTATGCTTGTGCGGGGATCTCAGCACAACATACAAAGACCTCTCCGTAGGCAGAGGAACTGGTCCTGATATCTTAGCATTTGTTGCCTTCGCGACTTCCACGATTTTCTTAGCTGATTCATCTAAGACTTCGTGGTCATATGCCCTAAGCTTTATTCTGATTCTTTGTCCAGGCATAAATTTCGTTCCCTCCTTTTAATAAAGCCAATACGGGGAGCAAGGCTCCCCGCGAGATCTTCTTGTCACTCTATAATCTCGGCGACGACTCCTGCTCCAACTGTTCTTCCACCCTCGCGTATAGCGAAACGCATACCTTTCTCAATTGCGACTGGATAGATCAGCTTAATTGTGAGCATGGCGTTGTCACCGGGCATAACCATTTCTGCATTATTCCCAAGTTCAACGATTTCTCCAGTTACGTCTGCCGTTCTAATGTAGAACTGTGGCCTGTAACCTTTCATAAATGGAGTATGACGTCCACCTTCTTCTTTCTTCAGAACGTAGACATTTGCTTTCAAAGTCGTATGAGGTGTGATTGAACCAGGAGCAGCTATAACTTGTCCGCGGAACACTTCGTCTTTGTCTATACCTCTAAGCAAGCATCCAACGTTGTCACCAGCCAAACCTTCATCAAGTTCTTTTCTGAACATTTCAACACTCGTTACAACTGTCTTCTTCTTTTCGAAGCTCAGACCAATTATTTCCACTTCGTCACCGGCTTTAATTCTACCGCGTTCGATTCTTCCTGTCACAACGGTTCCACGACCCGTTATCGAGAAAACATCTTCAATTGCCATTAAGAAAGGTTTGTCAACCTCTCGGACTGGTTCTGGTATGTAGTTATCCAAAGCATCCAGAAGTTCTTGAATTGATTTGTATGCAGGATCATTTGAATCGTTTGCCTGCATTGCTAACAGCGCGGATCCCCTGATAACTGGTATTTCGTCACCAGGGAATTGATACTTTGTCAATAGTTCTCTTACTTCCATCTCAACCAAATCAACCAATTCTTGATCATCCACAGCATCCACTTTGTTTAGGAAAACAACCATTGCAGGAACGTTCACTTGTCTTGCCAACAAAACGTGTTCCCTTGTTTGTGGCATGGGACCATCAGTTGCAGCAACGACCAGGATTGCTCCATCCATTTGTGCAGCACCAGTAATCATGTTCTTTATATAGTCCGCATGACCAGGACAGTCAATGTGGGCGTAGTGCCTCTTTTCAGTTTCGTATTCAACATGTGTGATGTTGATAGTAATACCTCTTGCCTTCTCCTCTGGTGCCTTATCGATTTGATCGTAGGGCACATACTGAGCAAGTCCTTTGAACGACAAATACTTAGTTATCGCTGCTGTTAACGTAGTTTTTCCATGGTCAATGTGGCCAATTGTACCAACGTTAACATGGGGTTTTGTTCTGACGAATTTTTCCTTTGCCATTAACACTCCCTCCTTCTTAATTCAGACCGCCTTGAATACTTTTTCCATAATCTTTTCTGGCATTTCCTGATAATGTGAAAATTGCACGATATGATTGGCTCTACCTTGACTCAAAGATCGCAAGGCCGTAGCATAGCCGAACAGTTCTGACAAAGGGGCAATAGCTTTTATGACACGCAAATTCGCTCTGCCTTCGAGAGCAACTATCTGTGCTCTTCTTGAGTTCAAATCTGCTATTATTCCTCCAACATACTCTTCTGGTGTGACTATCTCTATTCTCATAACAGGCTCTAAAAGCACTGGGTCACAATGCTTTATGCCGTTTTTAAATGCTAATCCTGCTGCTATTTTAAAGGCTATTTCGGAGGAGTCAACTTCGTGATAGGATCCGTCAAGCAAGATCGCTCTTATTCCAACCATTGGATATCCCGCTATGATACCTGTTGCCATTGCTTCTTTCACGCCTTCTTCTATTGCTGGTATATATTCTTTTGGTATAATTCCACCTACAGTTTTATCAACGAATTCAAAGGTCTTATTATCAGTTAATGGCAGTGGTTCAAATCTCATTATCACGTGGCCGTATTGTCCCCTACCACCAGTTTGACGTATATACTTTCCTTCAGCTTCTGTGGCCTTACGAATGGTTTCACGGTACGCAACCTGAGGTCTTCCTACTCTCACATTTACATTGAACTCTCTTTTTATACGATCTGTTACGATTTCAAGGTGAAGTTCTCCCATACCTGAAAGAATTACTTGCCCACTTTCTTTGTCTACAGTCACGCGAAGTGTTGGATCCTCTTCCGCAAGAGCATTTATCGCTTTTACCATCTTTTCTTCATCGTCACGTGTCATTGCTTCCACGGCTATAGATATGACTGGTTCCGGGAAATCTATTTTTTCAAGCAAAATAGCCTCGTCTTGGCAAAGAGTGTCGCCTGTGGAAGTGCTCTTGAGACCCACAATTCCAACTATGTCGCCTGCACGAACAACATCCACGTCTTCACGTTTATCTGCATGCATGAAAACTAATCTGGAAACTCGTTCTCGAATTTGCTTAGTTGAGTTGTATACATAACTGCCTTTCTCAAGCTTTCCAGAGTAAACACGAACATACGTCAGCTTGCCTACGTACGGATCAGTCTGGATTTTGAACGCCAGACCAACAAAACCATGTTCTATTGAAGGAGGAACTGCAATTTCCTTTCCATCTGGAGTAAACCCTCTTGCGGGTGGTATATCCAAAGGCGACGGAAGGAATTCCACAACAGCATCCAAAAGCGGTTGAATACCCTTATTTCTTGCTGCTGCACCGCACAGAACGGGAACCACTTTATTTTGAATGGTCAATTTTCTAAGAACCGAATTGATTACTTGCTCTGAAACTTCCTCCTCATTCAAATACAGATTCAGAATCTCGTCATCTTCTTCGGCTAGAGCTGAGATCATTTCTTCACGCATTTCCTCAGCTCTGTCGGCCAAACTGGGAGGTATTTCCCTTTCAACAACAATCGTCCCATCCTCGCTCTCCCAATAGATAGCCTTCATTCTTATCAAATCTACGACGCCAACAAAGTTTTTTTCTGCTCCTATAGGTATCTGAATTGGGACCGGCTTTGCATGGAGCCTCTCTATCATGCTTTTTACCGACATCTGGAAATCTGCGCCTACTTTGTCCATTTTATTCATAAAAGCTATACGGGGTACACCGTATTTGTTTGCTTGTCGCCATACTGTCTCTGTTTGAGGTTCTACTCCGGCAGTTGCATCGAAAACCGCGATGGCGCCGTCTAATACTCTGAGAGCTCTTTCAACTTCTATGGTAAAATCCACATGGCCGGGCGTATCAATTAAGTTAATTCGATATCCTTTCCAAAAACAAGTTGTTGCAGCTGCAGTTATAGTTATTCCGCGCTCTTTTTCCTGCTCCATCCAGTCCATCGTTGCGGTACCATCATCTACACTTCCAAGCACATGCTTCCTACCTGTGTAAAACAAAATACGCTCGGTTGTCGTCGTTTTCCCGGCGTCTATGTGAGCCATTATTCCTATATTTCGAAGCTTTTCAAGTGATAAATACATCTTCTCTGAATCCATCATACTTAAACCTTTCACCACCGCAGGTGCGCAAATGCCCTATTTGCCTCCGCCATTTTGTGAACGTCTTCTTTCTTCTTAACAGCAGTACCAGTTCCTTGATAGGCGGCCATTATTTCATCACCAATTTTGAGATACATTGGTCTACCTTTCTTTGCCCTTGCTGCTTCAACCATCCATCTCAATGCTAATGAAGTTCTGCGTGGCTCTTGTACTTCAACTGGTACCTGGTAGGTTGCACCACCTACACGCCTTGGCCTTACCTCCAAGACAGGCTTGACATTTTCAACAGCTTGGCGGAAAACTTCTAAAGGATCCTTTCCAAGCTTTTCTTTTACATATTCAAAAGCATTGTAGACTATTTTTTGAGCTATTGTTTTCTTTCCATCCCACATGATTCTGTTAATCAGTTTTGCCACCAATACATCCCCGTAAACTGGATCTGGAGAGACTTCTCTAACTTCTGCGCGTCTTCGTCTCACAAAAAAACCTCCTTCCACTTACTTCTTAGATCTCTTAGCACCGTATTTACTGCGTGACTGTTTTCTATTCTCAACTCCAGCAGCATCTAAAGTTCCTCTGATTATTTTGTACCTGACACCCGGCAAGTCTTTTACCCTTCCTCCACGAACAAGGACAACAGAGTGTTCCTGTAAGTTGTGACCAATTCCCGGTATATATGAGGTCACTTCAACACCATTCGATAATCTTACTCTTGCAATTTTTCTCAAGGCTGAGTTCGGTTTCTTTGGTGTCATAGTAGTTACACGTATACAGACACCTCGCTTTTGCGGGTTCCCTTCTAGCGCAGGAGACTTCGATTTTTTTGACTTTTCTCCTCTTTTAAGTCTTACAAGTTGATTTATCGTTGGCATTTGTATCCTCCCTTCATCGAGTTGCCAAAGCTTGATTTTATTACAAATAAATCATTCTGTCAACAGAAAAAACTTGAGGTTACATCCTCATAAATTAGAATCTATTCAACTGATAATCCTATAAATCTTCATTGAAAAAGAGAAGATGCAATCTCATTATATATCGATTTTCAGAAAGAGAAGCTACAAACAGTTGAAATTACTATAACAATAGTGATTGATAGCGTTAATTGGACATACTGAAGGTCTAGGTTCAAACATTGTTGCAAATGGTTAAGATATCTTTCTTGCAAGTGTAACTGTTTAAAATTGATTAAAATTAAATCCGCAGATTTTTCAACTACCTTGCTTTAATACCTTATCTTAGATCATCAGTGGCACAGACTTGAAATCTTTGTCTCCTTTTCTCTCGTGCTCATTAGGGAACAAAAGACTGTAAACAGCTGATGATTTTAAGTCCAGCAGAATTTGCTTTTCGAAGAGCTCTGGCAGTATTCTGAATTTATGTTTTCCACTTTTTACACAATGTTCGATAATCTTTTTATAATTGGCGCTATTAGACAAAACAGGTAAGCTTGCTTTACGTTTGATAATCGACAGAACCTTTCTGCCATTGTTGGTAAATCCTAAAACTCTTAGGTACTGCGGTCCGTTTTGGTTACAGGAATCTAGAAGTTGCTGCGAAATATTGAACAAAGCATAAATTGAGAGCCTTCTTATCTTACTCAGAGTGAAGCGCTTTGCCTTAACGCAGTTAAAAAGGTCCTTCAGATTAGTTGCGGAGTAAGAACAATTTAAGAAGCGTTTTTCTATGCCCTCGCTGAAACCGTACAACTGCATTAAATCTTCTCTCGTGGAGGTTCGAAACTTTGCAAGAATAAGTCTTTCGAGATCCTCCAATGTTACTGGTCCTCTTCCTTGGTTTAGTTCTCTGGTAATGATCTTCAAGCTAACCTGTGGAACTGCTTGAACAACTTTATCCCAATTCCCAGTTACTATTTGTCTTCGAATAGCTGTCGCACTGGAGAACTTACCTTTGAACTCTTCATCTCTATCTTCTGCCCCAATTCTTTTTACTGTGTGGAAATTCACATTATAACCCAATTCCATAGCAGATTTCACGTATTCCAAACCGAGTATATCGTTTGATTTCTCAATCTTTGAAACTTCGCTGGGATCAAGCTCTCTTGTAATTTGAAAATACCGGTTAAGGGCATTCTTACGAGCATTGGGGAAAGAGTGACCTTTTTTGAGCTCCTCCTTCATTAGTCTAGGGAAAGGTTCTGGCTGATTTATAAGAATGCTTGCAATCCTTCTCAGAAACTCAAGATCACCGGATTCACTTCCGAATACAATGTCTGTTACTATTCCTGTAGATTTTAAAGACCAAATAGCACCTTTTGCAAACCCCCCTGCATCTTGAACTGCGAAAACAAAGGGAAGCTCAAAAACAACATCTATGCCGTTT
>JBEPZZ010000080.1:0-4616 GCA_041640575.1 Pseudothermotoga sp.
TGAAAGAGTTGAAAAAGGTAAACTTCGCAGAGAACTTGGGATCAATGAAAATACAAGAATAATTGGAAACGTGGCCAGGCTGGATAGGCCAAAAAATCCTGTAAGATTTTTAAACATTGCAGAAAAAGTTTTAAAGCAAACCAAACATATTGTCTTTATGTGGATCGGTGGAAACATTGTTGAAGACGCGTATAGCGATTATGTGTCAAAATATATGCAGTCACATCCAGAGTTTCAAAGCAGATTATTCTTCCTTGGTTTTCGAAAAGATGCGCCGGAGTTGATGGCAGATTTTGACATTTTCCTTTTGACTTCTGACAGCGAGGGTTTCCCGCTCGTCTTGTTGGAAGCAATGCATCATGGCGTGGTACCAGTCGTAACGAAAAATGGTTGTCAGAAAGATATCATAAAAAATGGAGAGAATGGATATCTTTACGAGTCAGAACAAGAAGCAGCTGAGTTGATCTTACAAATGGTGGGCGATACAAATAAGCTGCAAAATCTATCTCGAAATGCCAAGAAAGCGATAGAACGATTTTCACTTTCAAATTTTGTTGGTATGTATCGAGAATTGTATAAAAATTAATGGAGGAAATATGGTTCGCACAAATTCAACCGTTGAAACTGTTTCTGATTTGGTAACAACTGCAAAGCAGAAAAGAATTGCCTTACTTTTCGGAATATATACGTTTCTTTCTGGGTTTGTTTTCATTGAACCTTCACCAGCAGAGATTTTTTTCGTATTGCTCTTGCCATTCTTGTTAGTAACTGTAAAATGGAGCTTATCCTTTTTGATTGAAAGTCTTTTTCTGCTGTTTCTACCATTGGTTACATCAACCGTGGCTGGTCTTTTTCAAGATGGATTTATCAATCCTAGATTCATTGTAATTGATGTTTATTTGTTTGTGTTTTACATGGTGATGTCATCAGCGATCTCAACAGAAGGAATAGATGCGTCTGATTTATTAGAGAATGTTATGAAATTTTGGACTTATGCTGCTTTGGTAAATATAGCGGCAGGTTTATTTTGCTATGTAAGCGGTAAAACCATGCTTCTTAACGTACCTATAATTCGTTTTGGAATTAGATTAACAGGTTTTTTCAAAGATCCAAATGTTTTAGGACCATTCATAGTTGTCCCTTTACTGTACAATTTGGATCTTTTAATTAAGGGAAGAGATATATTCAAAAGACTATTTCTGATAATCGCTTTGGCCTTAGGAGCTCTACTTTCTTTCTCAAGAGCTGCATGGTTAAACACTCTTGTTGCAGTAGTTATTTTGCTTGGCTATTACGGATTGTTTGGTGGAGCAAAAAATAAAAAGTACGTGTTTTTGATGATTGTTTTCATGCTTGCTGCAGTTTACGTTCTTCTGCTAACTAGTCCACAAATAATGGGTTTTAGATTGATCGATTTCTTGCAGTCAAGATTAGGACTGCAGTCGTACGACGAACAGAGGTTCAGAACTCAATTATTCGTAGTTGAAATATTGCAAAGCAAAAATATTCTTTTTGGTATTGGGCCTGGAAGATACGAAGAATACGCAGGTATGTCAACACATTCGCTGTATTTAAGGTATCTTGGAGAACGTGGTTTGTTTGGATTTCTGACACTTATTGTTTGGTTTGTTATAAGGTTTAAAAGTATGAGAAAAACTTCTCTGAAAATCTTCTTTTTTTCATCTTTGCTTGGACAACTTGCAAATTCGGTATTTATAGATTCGCTTCATTGGAGGCATCTTTGGGTATTGTTTATTCTTACGAATGCAGAATTTTCATCAGGATCGATTGAAAAATCTATCAAAATTCGAGGTGGATAGAATGCAAAATCAGAAAATAAGAGTGCTTCATGTCCTTCCATTTTTTCTGTCGGGTGGTGTTGAACGGTTGGTAATAGATTTAATGGAACACCTTGACAAAGAGCGTTTCGAAGTAGCTGCTGTTAGTCTTTTCCCAAAGACAGGTTCCATATTTGAAAAAGACATTGAAGAAAAAAAACTTAAAGTGTATTATCTTAATCTTAGAAAAAGTTGGCCATTTAACCCTTTGGTTATTTTCGAATTGTACAAAATCTTGCGTACTTTTCAACCACATGTAGTTCACATGCATCGCTACGGCTTAACTTACGGTTTGCTACCAGTTCTGCTTTGTCGAGTTCCCGCAAGAATCTACACTATGCATGGTCCTGCTGAAAAAGATGTTAAATTGATGGCCAGACTTATCAATCGCATCGGTTTTCGGTTTGGGGGGGTTTTGCCAGTATGCGTCAGTCAACGTGTGAAAGAAAGCGTAATAAGGGTATATGGAAAACATATTGATGCACCTGTCATATACAATGGGATAAACACTTCGCGTTTTTTATCAGTGGGCTTTAAAGCGAAGTCTGGTGATGATCTTATTCTTCTTCATATAGGACGTTTTCACCCAGAGAAAAATCATTTCAATCTGATAACTGGTTTTGAGTTAGCTGTTAAGGAATATTCTAATATGCAGCTATGGCTTGTAGGTGACGGGCCTCTGCGTGTAACTGTAGAAAAAGCTGTTAAAGAGAAAAGACTTGAAGAAAAGGTAAGGTTTCTGGGTGTAAGATCTGACATACCCGAATTGATGGCGCAAGCAGATATTTTTCTTTTACCTTCGGATTATGAAGGCCTTCCGCTGACCCTTCTAGAGGCAATGGCAGCTGGGAAGCCAGTGATTGCAACTGATGTAGCAGGTTCTGAATTAATAATAGACAATCAAACTGGGCTTTTAGTACCTGTTCGGAGTCCTGAGGCACTAGCGAAAGCTATTTTATATTTAGCAAAGAATCCCTCTCTTCGAGAACAGATGGGTAGACTTGCAAGGAAAGTAGCCTTAGAGAATTTTGATATCTCACGAATGGTAAGGGAATACGAGTCTTTATATATGAAGACTCTAGAAGAGAAACAAAAAAAGTTATGGAGGAAATAGAATGAAAAGAGTACTCATAGTTACCTATTTTTTTCCACCTCGACCAGGTGTAGCTTCACTGAGATTGAGAGGTCTAGCAAAATATCTCCCAGAATTTGGTTGGGAACCAACTATATTGACAGCTAGACTACCAGCCGAACCAGACTCAAAATTCAAGGTAGTGGAAACATATTATCCTGGAAACGTTTGGGATTCCTTAAAAAAGATGTTCGGATTGTCCATCGAACGGGAGATGCGTGATCAACTTTACGATCCTGATAATAAAATTGAAACTTCCTTAAGGTTCAAACTGCTTAAGTTAGCTTCTAAAATTCCTTCAGAAAGGCTTATTGGTTCATTTATTGCATACCCCGATGCTATGAAAAATTGGTACCCTTTTGCGGTGGAAAAGGGAGAAGAATTGTTAAAAAACGAGAAATTTGATGCCATATTAAGTAGTTTTGGGCCTGCTACTTGTCACTTAGTTGCCTGTGAATTGAAAAAGCGTTATAACCTTCATTGGGTTGCGGATTTTCGTGACCTTTGGTCACAAGGCGACAACTATTTGTATGGACCTATCAGAAGACTGATTTATAGGGGGCTTGAAGTGAAGACCATTCGCTATGCTGACGTTTTGACAACGGTGTCCGAACCTTTGGCTCAACAATTACGTTCACTTCACAACGAAAAAACCGTAATGGTAATTCCAAATGGGTTTGATCCAGATGAAATAGGTACGGCTCCTTTAACAAAGAAATTTACAATCACATACACGGGCTTGATCTACGAAGGTAAGCGAAGGCCAGAGATATTGTTTAAAGCCATTTCAGAGTTAATATCTAAAGGTCTTATCGAACGCGAGAACATAAAAGTTTGTTTTTACGGTACAAAAAGGCATTTACTCGTGCAGCGATACGTAAATCAATTTAAGCTCGAAGACGTTGTTGAATTACATCCTATCTTGCCCAGAGACGTAGTTTTGCAAAAACAACGAGAATCGCAACTGCTACTTGTTTTAGGTTGGGACAGTAAAGACGGAGTTGGCGTGTATACAGGAAAAGTTTTCGAATATCTTGCTGCGCAAAGACCAATACTTAGCGTAGGTGGACCGAGAGGTGTTCTTAGTAGTTTGCTAGAGGAAACAAATACGGGAATTCATGCCTCAACACATGAAGAAGTAAAACAAGCACTTCTAGAGTTTTACAAACAATATAAGGCCCACGGATATGTCCCATATAAAGGTCGTATGGAACAGATAATGAAATATAGTCATCGTGAGATGGCTCGAAAATTTGCTGAAGTTCTCGAGATGGGTAAAAAGAGTGTAGATTCAAAAAATCGCTAGAATTGGTGTAGTAAAACTTTTGAGCAATAAGGAGGAATTAGAAAAGTGAAGATTGTCAACATTGTTGGCGCGCGCCCACAGTTTATCAAACTCGTACCAGTGTTGAAAACCATTGCAAAATATGATAAGGAGAATTTGCGAAAACCAATACAAGAAATCTTGATTCATACAGGTCAGCACTATGATTACCAAATGTCTGACGTGTTTTTTGATCAACTTGGAATAAAGTCTCCTGATTATCATCTAGGAGTTGGTTCAGGAAGCCATGGTTATCAAACTGCCGAAATGTTAAAGAGAATTGAAGAGGTTTTGTTAGGTGAAAAACCAGATGTTGTGGTAG
>JBEPZZ010000080.1:4626-7122 GCA_041640575.1 Pseudothermotoga sp.
GAATAGTACTCTCGCAGGAGCACTTGCAGCAGCAAAACTTCATATTCCTGTTGCGCATGTTGAAGCCGGGCTTCGAAGTTTCAACAAACAAATACCAGAAGAGATAAATAGAGTTCTTACCGATCATGTATCAAGTTTGCTTTTTTGCCCTACTGAAACTGCTGTGAAGAACTTGATTCAAGAAGGTTTCAAAAACGTGATGAACGAAGGCAAGCTTGTTCCATTAGAAAAGTTAAAATCTATGGATTATAAATCAAATCCATTAGTCATAAATGTTGGGGATGTGATGTATGATGCGATGCTTCTTTATAGTACATTAGCTGAAAAGCAGTCCAAGATTCTCGAGCGTTTGCATATCAAGCCGAAAGACTATTTTCTAGCTACGATTCATCGTGCTGAGAACACTGATGATTCAAAAAATCTTTCTAGAATTTTTAAAGCGTTAACAATAATAGCCAAGAAAGGTATAACTGTTGTAATTCCATTGCATCCAAGAACTCGGAAGGTTCTTAATAGCATTTCATTAGAATTAGAAATACCCTCTTCCCTGTTAATTATCGAACCGGTTTCATATCTTGATATGATTCTTTTGGAGAAGAACGCACGTGTTATTCTTACAGATTCTGGAGGAGTACAGAAAGAAGCGTTCTTTTTAAAGGTTCCATGTGTAACCTTGCGACAAGAGACAGAATGGGTAGAAACACTGGAAACAGGTTGGAATATTTTGGTGGGTAGTGATACGGATCGCATTGTTCAAGAGGCTTTAGAAGCTAAACCTGGTTATGAATCTGTTTTTCCTTATGGTGATGGTAAAGCATCTGAAAGAATAGTTGAAGTCTTGAGGATATGTATCGAAAGGAAACATGTACAGGCGAACTTGAATTGGCAAAACAAGTTCAGTAGATTCTAAAGAGCTTAAAGTTTTACACAGTACTGAATGGTATCAGTTAGCAGAAGTCAACAGCATGATGCCTTTGCCCATGAAAAGCTTAAAGCCAGCTATAATGTGCACGAGACTTTAGAATTTTATTCATCGGAGATGGTTTAAAATGCAGAAACGAAGTTACAAACGGGAAATTGTCAAAAACTATTTCACATTTTCCTTGGGAACATGGTTTAACACCATGGTTTCGCTAATCAGCATACCAATAATTACCCGGTTGATACCACCTCAAGAATTCGGAAAGGCAGCAACTTTTCAGATGTTTCAATCATTTCTTCTTCCAATTTGTCTTGTGGGTATGAATCAAGGTTTTCTTAGGTTTTACTACTCAAAGGGAAGCAATGAAAAAGGAGAACTTTTGTGGACAAGTTTGAGTCTGCCTTTACTACTTTCGTCAGCTATCTCTTTGTTAATCGTTATTTTTGCTGGTAGTATAAGCAACTTTATTGTTGGCAAATACAGCATAATTGTACCTGTATTGCTAATTGGAACGATTTTTGCTTCAATCTTTCAAGCATTTGGTGAAAATATTGTGAGATTGGAAAACAAAGGTTTATACTACTCATTGATTCAAGTTGGAAGATCATTGAGTAATTTGATTGTGGTCATTTTGCTTGCTTTAGTGGTTGGGGAAAAACTCATGAGACTTTGTTGATTGCCACATTCATATCGGTTTTAGTAAGCTTGTTGATAAACTTACCAGTAAAGTTTGAATATTGGTTGCGCCCAAAGATCAGCCTGATTCAGTTGAGAGAACTACTAAATTTTTCCTACCCACTGGTCATTTCTAGTGTGCTTTACGATGCGCTGACTATTACAGATAGATTCATGTTAAGGTTATTCACAAGCTTTGAAGATATAGGTCTGTACTCTGCAGGTTATAAAATCGTATCTGCCATATAATTTTAACTGCTGGTTATGGGAATTTTTGGAGACCGTATACACTAAAGCTTTATCACGAAGATCCTGAACAAAGCAAGAAGATTCTCTGGCAAATGTTTGATGTTGTTACTTTTGCAATAGTTGCAATGTTACTCCTGATTCTGTCAGCAAAAGAAATTATATTTTGGTTTCACGGTGGTCAGTATCGTGCAGCTGCTTAAATCTTTCCATTTTTGCTTCTCATTCCAACGTCGCTTGTAATTGCTATAACTGTTGCATGGGGGCTGGACTTTGCGGGGAAAACAAGTTGGTTCATAGTTTCTGATGGATCAGCCCTCGTTGTGAATGTCATTGGAAATCTTCTGCTAATCCCATCATTTGGGGCAAAAGGAGCAGCAATATCCACAGGTCTGTCGATGTGGATTGTTCTCTTAATAGAAGCTTATGCTTCAAGAAGAGTGTATCCAGTTGCATATAAATTTCGAAAAAATTTTGCTGCTTTTGCCATATTAATTTCTGCGGCATTTATCAATACCTTTTTTAATCCTCTATTTGGTACGCTTGCTGCTTTAGTAGGACTAGGATTCATTATACTGTTATACAAAGATCTGCTGAAAACAGCAATAAAAGATGGGCTCAATAGTTTCAAAAGTCTTTTTAGCAAGGAGCGT
>JBEPZZ010000081.1:0-7027 GCA_041640575.1 Pseudothermotoga sp.
GATCTTTAGATAATCTTTTTGAAGAGCTTGAAATAGTTCTCGATAGTTTGTTCCCAGATGTTGATGTACCGCAGGAGGGGTACCTGGTCAAGTTTTCTGGTGACACCATTGAGATTCAGAAAATTCAGAATGCTATCTTGCCAGTTAAGCTAGATTTTGAAAAGAGAACCTATAAAGTTAGTATCTTTGACCAAACATTTGTAGTTGAGGAAGGCTTTCACAATTTTTTCGGTCAGGTGGTATATGTGGATCAAGATATGCAAATTGGATTTTCAAACTTTTTCCCAGATGCAGAAATGGTTTACAAAACATCAAAAGGATTTTTTCTCTACAAAGACAGAAAATTGTACAGCCCAGATGGAAAGATCTTTGATTCTCCAGAGCCATTTGAAGTACTTTCTGATGGGCAAATATTGCAAAAAAAAGTTAACCTGAGGGTTGATGGAAGTACACTAACTTCAACTGTCCTCGGCAGATATAGGAATTTTCTTGTTCTTGCGAGTGGGATTATTGCACCACTGGATTTATCTTGGAGTATGAGAGTCTCAGGCCCCGTCATTGAGTGGTGCGCAAGTGGTGACAAAATGTTCATACTTGATATTTCATCTTATCTGAGAATCGTAGACCTAAGAGCGCGTAAAGTCACTTTCGAAAAACATTTTCCATCATCTTGGGGATTGGCGACAGATCACAAATATCTGTACCTCGGCAATGGAGAAAAAATAACCAAGATTAGTTTTGATGGTGGTTCAGTTGAAGAAATCGAGGGTAGAAACTTTGGGGTTTGGAAAAATGGTTTGTATGTTGTTAGTGAGGGGCATCAAACATTGAGATATGGTGATGTATTTGCTGTTATAACTGGGAAAAGAGCCGAGGTTTTTACATCCGATATCCACAGCTTCGATGATGTAAAAGACATTAGATTTTTCGACTGGGGAATAGTTGTGGTTTGTAACAATGGTTGTTGGGTGGTGTATAGATGAAATACAGGTTGGACCTTTTGCTCGTTAAAAAGGGGCTAGTGAAATCTAGGTCTCAAGCAAGGGACCTCGTCAGACTGGGACGTGTTTATGTCGATGGATTAATTTCCAAAAAACCAGGTAAAATGGTGGATGAAGACAGTTACATAGAAGTAACTAACCCAAGAATTTTTGCAAGCAGAGGAGGAGAAAAGCTTCAGAAAGCTCACGAGGCCTTTAAAATAGATTTCGAGGGGAAAATAGTATGTGACATCGGGGCTTCCACTGGTGGTTTTACGCATTTTGCGCTTCTACATGGTGCAAAAAAAGTGTATTCAATAGATGTTGGAACAAACCAGTTGGCGGATTTTCTAAGATATGATGAACGTGTGATTTGTATGGAAAATCAGAATGCAAGAGATCTGAGACCCGAGCTTTTTCAATCTGAAATAGACATAGTTTTGTGCGATTTATCTTTCATATCGGTGAAATTAGTACTTGAGCAAATTTCGTCCATTCTGAAAAAGTGTGGAGAAGCTATTATCCTTGTCAAACCACAGTTCGAGGTTGGATATGAACTGAAAAGCAAAAAGGAAGCACACGTAAAAGCTATCAGGGAAGTCATAGAAAGGGCAACCACTGTTGGCCTGATAACAATTAATGTTACGTATTCGCCATTCACAGGTCGGAGTGGTGATATAGAATATTTTCTGCATCTTAAAAAAGATGTTGTGAACAGAATTGATGATCGGTTGGTCATAAATACGGTTGAAGAAGCGTGGAAAAATTTCAGGGGTGACTTGACGTGAAAAAAATTTTATTACTATCTGTCTTCTCGATTTTTGCTGTTTCTTGCCTGACGGGCAGCGTAATTAAATTCGTGCCAAGAGACTACGATTTTTTCTTAGTCTTCAGAAGCAGCGACGAAAATTTCGTTAAGCTATCCTCAGTACCTTTTTTCAGCTCGCTTTTGAAAGATGAGGGGCTTGGAATTGAAAATATTGTTGCAAGCATGCTTGAAAACGTAAAGTACACATACAGAATCACACCGGAAGTCCTTTACGAGGCGCTTTCAAAAGACGTTCTGTATGCAGCTAAAGGGGCAAAACTCGATTTTGTATCGCTCTTTTCACTAGATCCGAATTACTATATAGAAGCCTTTAAGAATATCGGTATAAATTCTATAGTAGCCTTCCAAACTGACAAGCCAGCGGATTTGTTACGTCTTATGGCAGCTTTGACCAACTTGAAGTTAACGACTAATGGTGATACATGGGTCATGATTGACACAGATGTTGCTATTTTTGCCCGTTACCATGATGGATATCTTGTCTTGGCGGGTAGCAGGAACGCGTTGGAAAGAGCAATCGGAGCTTATGACAGAGCCGATGATCAGCTTGCTTATGAAAACGATGTTATTAACCAGTTATTGGCAACGGATGGATGGTTCTTTGGTTTCTTCAAAGGAGATTCTTTCTCTTTTAATGTTCCAGCCTTAAATCTAGGCAATACTGCCACAAGGTATGTAACAGTCAAAGGTGATGTAACAGGCGAATCACTGAGGATAACCGTAAACCAGTTTGTAACAAACATAAACGAGTTCAAGCGTAACATGTCCAGTGTCACGACGATGGCTGGGATGCCCTTTATTGGAAACTTTGCGTTTTCTGCTACTGCTTCAGGTCCACTTGATGTTGCGAAAAGCATAATTTCCTGGTTCGAAGGTGCTCAGGAGGAAATCAAGAAAATCTACGACATAGTATCCTCATTTCTTGAGGTCAGTACTGACAGAATATATTTAACTGGCAGTTTGTACGGTGAGAAAATTCTCTTTGCCGCAATTTTCCCTTTGGGAAAGGATTACGATTTAAAAAAGCTGATTCAATACGGAGCAAGGGACTTTGGTGGTGAGATCCGCTTACCTATCCTGAACGACTACTTGGCGTTTTTCGTACAAGGTAGAAATTTGATAATGACTAATATGGCTAAATCGGAATATGAAAAAATCTCCGTAAGAAGGAGACTAAGGGATGAAACGGCTTACCAATATTTATCCAAGCGTTTTCCGAATTCCGACATTATGAGAATCTACGTAGATCTTGGGAATCTCTTTCAGTCCATCTTGGGAATTAAGGTTCAAGGAAAAGTTTTGGTCTCAGCCTATGTAACAGAAGGATCTGTGGTCTATAATGCTGAGGTGATGTAATGTGTCTTTAAGCTTTTTTGACAAAAACAAACTTACGCTGAAGAGGTATTGGAGAATTGTAGAGAAAATAAAAGAGAAGGAGAAAACCTACACAAGGGCGTCCAACGCCGAGTTGATAAAAATTGCAGAGAGTCTCTCCAATCCGGATGACATGAACACACTTTGCGAAGCATACGCAATTTGTAGGATAGTTGCGAAAAGAACAATCGGATTGTATCCATTTGACGAGCAATTACTTGGCGCAATAGCTTTGCATGAGGGAAAAGTCGCAGAGATGAAAACAGGTGAAGGTAAAACTCTGGTTGCAACAATGCCTCTTTTTCTCAACGCACTTTCAAAAAAAGGGGTGCATCTGGTAACAGTTAACGATTATCTTGCGAAGAGAGATGCCCAGTGGATGGGACCGATTTATCTATTTCTGGGTATGCGCGTTGCTGTGATAAATCAACTTGGTAAGTCTTATGAAGTTGTATGGAAGAATAAATCCTTGTTTGAGCAAACAATTGAAAGAAATCTATCAGTCTGGCCGGAAGGTTATGAAGATGAGGTACTGAAAGACTCGGCGAAAAATAAGGAAGCGTTGGAAGCGTTCTCAGTAGATTTGATTGAGATTACTAGAAAAGAAGCTTACCTCTGCGATATAGTTTATGGTACAAATAACGAGTTTGGCTTTGACTACTTGCGGGATAACCTGGCTTTGGACATAAGTGATAAAGTTCAGAGGGGACATAACTATGCAATCATAGACGAAGTTGACAGTATCTTAATTGACGAGGCTAGGACACCTCTGATCATATCGGGACCTTCGCGAGAAGGAGCAGCAGTTTACAAGCGCTTCGCAACCTTGGCGAGGCGTTTTGTAAAAGATGAGGATTTCATGATAGACGAAAAGAGTAGGACAATATCTTTAACCGAAAAAGGCATTGAAAAGGCTGAGAAATTAATTGGAGTTGATAACCTGTATGATCCTAACAACGTGAATCTGCTTTATCATCTGCTGAATTCGCTAAGAGCACTTCATCTTTTCAAACGAGACGTTGATTATGTTGTAATGGATCAGCAGATTGTCATAGTAGATGAATTTACAGGACGATTGTTACCTGGCAGACGATATAGTGGTGGGTTGCATCAAGCAATAGAAGCAAAAGAAGGTGTTCCGATAAAAGAAGAAACTATTACCTATGCCACTATAACCTTTCAAAACTATTTCAGAATGTACAATAAGTTGGCAGGAATGACTGGCACAGCGAAAACTGAGGAAGAAGAGTTTAAGCAGCTTTATGGAATGGATGTTGTTGTTATACCAACACACAAACCAATGATACGAAAGGATCACGAAGATCTTATTTATCGGACCCAAGCAGAAAAGTACAACGCAATTGTTAAGGATGTTTTAGAGAGATACAAGAAGGGTCAGCCCGTTTTGATTGGTACAACGTCTATTGAAAAAAGTGAACTGCTGAGTGGAATGCTTCGAAAAGCTGGAATACCTCATCAAGTTCTCAACGCCAAGTATCACGAAAAGGAAGCGATAATAGTAGCACAAGCTGGCCAGAGGAATGCGGTCACGATAGCCACCAACATGGCTGGTAGAGGAACAGATATCAAACTCGGGGAGGGTGTAGCCGAGCTTGGTGGGCTGTGCGTGATTGGAACTGAACGGCATGAAAGCAGAAGAATAGATAACCAGCTCATTGGGAGATCAGGAAGACAAGGTGACCCAGGTGAGTCCAGATTCTACCTCTCACTTGAAGATGATTTACTGAGAATTTTTGGCTCAGACCAACTAGAACGTATCATGAATTTGTTGAAGATACAACCGGGTGAACCAATATATCATCCCATGCTGACAAAACTTGTCGCAACTGTTCAAAAAAGAGTTGAAGGGATTAATTTCTCAATTAGAAAGCGTTTGATGGAAATGGACACCGTGCTAGATGCTCAAAGAAAGTCTATTTACTCCTTGAGGGATCATATCTTAACTTGCAGTGACGAAGAATTAGACAAATACATCGAGCAAGTCTTGGAGAGCTTTGTTGAAAACAGAATAACCCAATTTTCAAATGATTCACAAATTGACATTCAAGCCTTAGAAAACTCCCTGGCAATATTACCAAAAGGGTTGATACAACTTGACGAGGTCAAAAAAGATGGGGCAGACGAAATCAAGCAATTTCTAATTGACCAGCTTCGTGAAGGTTATGATAGGAAAAAAGAAGAAATTGGAGACGAATACAAAAAATTCATTAGGTTTTTAATGCTGAGAATCGTTGATGACAACTGGAGACAATACCTTGAAGAAGTTGATTCTGTTAAGGAAGCTGTAAATCTTAGAGCCTACGGTCAAAGAGATCCGATTATCGAGTTTAAGAGGGAAACTTATCATCTGTACGACGAAATGATGAGCAGAATTAACGAACTAATAGTGACATGGATGTTCAGGGTAATAAAAGTAGATAGGGAAAGAAGTGAAAAGGAAGCAAGGAGAACTCTCAGTAATCTCCAACTTGTGCATGAGGAATTTGATATTTTAAACAGAAACGAGAGGAGAAAGTTACAAAAGGCTGAGAAAATAAAAAAGCGATTCAAGATAAAGAGGTGAACTTACAAATATGATTGCTTACGAAACAAAAGTGAAAATAGAGGAATTAAGACAAAAATCGAAGAGTTTAAAAGAACTTGTGGATCCAGAAGCTCTACAATCAGAGGTTCAAAGGATCGAGAGAGAATTATCGAGTCACGAAATATGGAGCAATCAAAAAAATGCCAGTGAACTTGCAAGAAAACTGAGGAGAGCTAAAGAACTGTTGGCTGATCTATCTAGGATAGATCAGATTTTCGAAGAAATTGATATAGGATTAGAGCTCGCTGATGAAGATCCAGAGCTTGCTCAGGATGTTGAAAAAAGGGTCTTAGAACTTGAGAAGATCGTGCGTCAGTTTCAACTAGAACTAATTTTAAATGACCCTATTGACGCTAGCAATGCCTATCTTTCTGTTCATCCGGGTGCAGGGGGCACAGAGTCTCACGACTGGGCACAAATGCTACTTAGAATGTACATGAGATGGGCAGAAAGAAAAGGGTTCGAAGTCGAACTGGTTGACTTCCAACCAGGCGAAGAAGCAGGCGTCAAAAGTGCAACTATACTAATCAAAGGTGAGTATGCATATGGTTATTTGAAGCATGAACGTGGTGTGCACCGTTTGGTGAGAATTTCACCATTTGACGCTGCAAAAAGAAGACACACTTCCTTTGCCTCGGTTAATGTTATTCCGGAACTACCAGATGACATCGAGATAGAGATAAGGCCAGAAGACGTAAAGATAGATACGTTCCGAGCGACCGGACATGGCGGACAGTACGTCAACAAAACAGATTCAGCGGTGAGAATAACCCATATTCCAACAGGTATTGTGGTGAGCTGCCAAAGTGAAAGATCCCAGCATCAAAATAAAGCACAGGCTCTCAAAATGCTAAAAGCAAGGCTTTACCAACTCGAGATGCTCAAAAGAAAAGAAAAGATAGAGGAGTTACAAGGAGAATTAAAAGAAATCGCCTGGGGCAACCAAATTAGATCTTACGTGCTACAACCCTATAAGCTTGTTAAGGATCACAGAACAGACATTGAAACAGGTGATTTCGAATCTGTATTGGATGGGGATATCGACCTGTTCATTGAAGCTGAATTGTTCCACTTTGCTGAAGTCAAGCTTTAAATTTCCATATCAACTCTGATGGTATGAGACCCTGGAATTAGATCTGTCTTTTATTTATCCCGTATTTCTTGATTTTATGGGAAAGCGTTTTGTAGTTCAAGCCTAGCATGGTTGCAGCCTTTTTGCGGTTCCAGGAAGTTTTCTCA
>JBEPZZ010000082.1:0-6988 GCA_041640575.1 Pseudothermotoga sp.
TGAACAAAGTACTCCCCAGTTCAAAAGCACTGCATGCTGGTTAAAGGCAAGAATTTGTGCTCTTTCTTCTGTGTATGCAATGCTTGTCAGGAGATCTATTTCACCGCTTTGAGCCATGTTAAGCAAAGTTGCAAAATCAGCATGAACATAATTAATTTTCCAGTTATTTTGTTTTGCGATCTTTTCTACGATTTCAACATATAAACCTACTGGTTTACCAGACTCGATGAAAATTTGTGGTGGGTTATTATAGATACCAACTTTTACATCTATACCAAGCAAAATCAAATTTGAAAAAAGAAAGAAGGAGAGTATAAATCTTTTGTACAATCTTTAACCTCCGTTTCGATTATAATCGATTTAAGAACATAATTCAAATCTTGGAGGGATTAACTTGCCGAAAAGGCTTTCCGTGAAGGATAGAGAAAGGTGTATTGGATGTTACTCCTGCATGTTTGCTTGCAGCAGAACTTGGCACAGTGTTGTTGGAATTGAAAAATCAGCAATGCGTGTGAAGAATTATCCAGGTGTAGAAGGAGCTTTTTCAGTGAGAGTGTGCATAGGATGCTTAAAGCCAGAATGCGCACAAGCTTGCCCAACCAATGCTTTAAAACTTGCGAAAAGAGGCTATGGCGTAGAGTTAGATAAAGGCAAGTGCATTCACTGCGGAAAATGTGTTAAAGCTTGCAGTATTGGTTCTTTGCAATGGGATGATGAAACTCAAACGCCTCTTGTTTGTTATCACTGTGGAGTGTGTGTCATGTTCTGCCCAACGGATGTTTTGGAGATGAGAGAGGTGGTCTTAAATGTACAGAATGCTTGAGATAGATCTTTCGACTGGACAAGCTGATACCTCCGACGTAACGCATCTTTTTAAAAAGTTCATCGGTGGTACCGGAGTGTTGAGTTATCTTGCCTTGAAGGAATTGACAGCTGAAATGAACCCTCTATCTGCTGAAGCCCCCATTTTCATTGGAATAGGCCCTCTGAATGGTTATTTTCCGACTGCTTCCAAAGCTGTAGCAATTTTCAAATCTCCATTAACCAGTGATCTTGGTGAATCTCACGTTGGTGGACGGCTTTGGCTTGCAATGTTAGCAGCAGGTTTTCATGTGATAAAAATCAAGGGTAAAGCAATTGAACCAGTTTATTTGTCTATAGATAACGATGAAGTTAAATTAATATCAGCAAAGGCGCTTTGGGGAATGAGTGCACTTGCTAGCGAGAGAATTCTAAGGGAAAAGGAAGACGTAAGAAAAGGTAAGAAGAGCATTCTAAGAATCGGCCCTGCGGGTGAGAGGCTTTCACCAATAGCCTGTGTCACTGTTGACTCATCAAGACATTTCGGAAGGCTTGGTCTAGGAGCAGTTATGGGTTCGAAGAATTTGAAAGCTGTTGTAATCTCTGGGAACAAGTCAGCAAAGATTCATAATAAACGTGACTATCAAGCTCTTTACGAGAAGATCTTTAAAGAACTTGTCTCTTCTGAAACTACCTTTAAATATCGAGATCTAGGAACTGCTGGAAATGTCCTACCTTTGTCGAAAATTCATGGACTTCCAACGAGAAATTTTAGTCAAGGGATTTTTGAGAATGCATCGAACATTAGTGGTGAATATTTTGCAGATCATCATCTTGCTCAACAGATATCTTGTGCGCATTGCCCGATTGGTTGTATTCACGTTGCAATTCAAAGAGAATTGTTCGCTGATCCACACATGTTCAAACATGTGAAAGTTAGTTACGATCACGAGCTTATATATTCTTTAGGTTCAAATCTAGGAATAGCAAATGCTGGGCAAGTACTCAAATTGATACAATTTGTAGAAAAGCAAGGGTGGGATGCAATCAGCACAGGTGTTATTCTCGCATGGGCTACTGAGGCATTTCAAAAAGGAATTATCACTTTAAAGGAGACAGAAATAGCATTGAGTTTTGGTGATTTCGAAGCATATATGAAGATGCTTAATTTCATGGCAGAAGGTAAGAACGAGTTCTACAAAGATCTTGAAAAAGGTGTTTATTATTGCGCCGAAAAGTACGGTGGGAAGGATTTCGCCATCTTTTTTGGTAAAAATGAAGCACCTGGCTATATGACTGGTCCAGACGCCTTTGTTGGTTATGCAGTCGGAGTGAGGCATTCTCACCTTGATTGTGCTGGTTACAGTATTGATCAAAAGTACCTTGGAAGACAAGCAGATGTTGAAAAAGAAGTACAACTTATGCACGAGGAAGCAACCTGGAGAATGATCACAAATTCTCTTGTAACTTGCCTTTTTGCAAGAGGTACTTACACAAAGGAAATAGTCTTAGAGTGTTTGAAATATTTGGGATATGATTTTGATCAAGACAAGCTATTAGAGCTTGGAAGAATAATCCATGGCATGAAATTCATTTTGAAAGGGAAAATGGGGTTCAGTTTTGAAGAACTTCAATTACCAGAAAAGCTCACAAAAGCCTATACTTCTAGAGGGATGATAACCACCGAAGACTTTAATAAACGAGTACTTTTGTACAAAAAGCTGGTTGAGGAAGACATAAAAAAGACTCATGAATTTCTTGAAAGCACGATAGTTTCTTAGCCAGGCTAAGGAGGGACAAAGGTGAAGTTTGCAGATACACATGCACATCTGCATTTTCCACACTTTAACCACGATTTAGAACAGTTGATAAAATCTTTTCCATCCAAAGGTGTGGAGTTTGTTGTTAATGTTGGAATAGATGTTAAAGATTCAGAACAAGCTTTGGCATTAGCGATAAAGTATGAAAGAATTTACTGTTCAGTTGGCATACATCCACATGAAGCTTCAAAGGTAGAATCTGATTACGTTGAAAAGCTTGAAAAACTTTCAAAACATGAAAAAGTAGTTGCAATAGGTGAAACCGGGCTTGATTATTATCGTAATTTATCCTCACATGATGATCAAAAAAAGGTGTTTAGAGAGCAAGTCATTCTCGCAAGAGAGTTGGATTTACCAGTGATAATACACATTCGAGATGCGTACGAAGATGCTTACAGAATTCTTTGTGAAATTGGTCTGCCAAGTAAAGGCGGCGTTGTACATGCATTCTCTGCAGATAGCGAATGGGCGTTGAAGTTTGTTGAGATGGGCTTGTTCATAGGAATTGGTGGTCCTATAACTTACCCAAAGAATGTAACGCTCAAATCTGTTGTGAGAGCAGTTGGGTTGGAGAACATTCTGACTGAAACAGATTGCCCTTACCTACCGCCACAGCAGTTCAGAGGGAAGAGAAACGAGCCATCTTACATCAGGTTCGTTCTCGAAGAAATAGCATCGATTTTGAATGAAAAGATTGACCATGTAGCACGAGTAACTCTGGAAAATGCAAAGGAGTTATTTTCACGTTAGCGATATTCAGTTCTGAAATTTCTTTTCATCCAAATGATTGATGGAACTGAAACCAAAATAGCTAAAAGAAACAAAATAGAAGAGACTATGAACACAAAATCATAACCGATTTTTGATGCAATATTTGCTGAAACTACAGGTGTAAATATCCTTGTGAATATATTCAAACCTTGGAAGAATCCTTCCCACCTTCCAAGTTGTCTAGGTGCAACGTGCTGTTTTATTGTTTCCTTGGCTGGGAACCAGAATATAAAACCAATTCCCATTAAGGTGTGTGATGCAAAAAATAAGAATGCGTTTGGTATCGTCCAAAGTACAAAGGCGACGAGTATGACTAAAGATCCAAAAACCAGATTGAAAGATGGATGAGTTCGCACATGATTTCTCCACAAGACTGAGGAAACAACTGCTGCGGAGAAAACCATCTCGAAAATGAAGGGTGAAGACGGTGGAAGTTTAAAAAGATCAATCAAATAATATGAGATGATTAAGAAACTTGAGAAATTGAAAGCTGTGAATGCAAGGTACTGATGCAACATGATAGAAAGAAAAGTCTTCATTTCGGTTGAAGCAACCACGTGTTCAGAATGCACCATTGAACCGCTTTCTATCTTTGGAAGAATAAATATATAAGCAGCTGCATAGAACAAATTGGCAAATGATATCATGAAGAATACCGATCTGAGAAACCCTTGGCCCTGCATAAACGGAGCAAGTAGAAAAGCGAACATTGCGTAGGAAATGACTTTGGTGAACTCAGTCATGAAAAATTCCAACGAGTAAATTGTTTCCCGCTGTCTTGGTGGGAAAAGTGCTCGTTCATACATAACTAAGCAAGGGTAGAAAATATCTGTGAAGCTCAAAAGCATTTGAGCAAAAGCGAATGTCCATACATTTGTGCACAAACCATAGAATATGGAACCGAATGCAAAAATCAGTCTTGACAACGCTAGACCGTAAGTTGGTGGCAGTTTCTCAAATTTCCTACCTACAATGTAAGAAAGTGATGCCTGCACAAGGGAACTAAGGCTGAAAAGCCACCCTACGTTTTCTAGAGAGATATTCATCAAATTTCCAAGTGTTGGAGCAGCAATTAAAGCCGAAAAAGAGAACCCATTGATACCGAAAAAAAGAAGAAATTTTCTAACATCTTTAGGTAGACGTTTCCATGACATAGAGATCACCATGGTGTATGTTACTATAACGAACAAATTTTGGCAAGAAGAGATTTTAGGAATTTATCTCAATTTTGTTCATCAATGGGTATCAATATAGTTTTGGAACTTTACTGACAACTATTTGTCATTGAGTGTTAATATTTTAGAAACTTGCTCACAGATATGGTGTTGTAGTAAAATGAGAAACAGAGAACTTGAAAGTTCCGGCGTAGCTCAACCGGCAGAGCGGGTGGCTGTTAACCACTAGGTTGGGGGTTCGAGTCCCTCCGCCGGAGCCATAAAAGAAGGCTGGTTCATTCGAACCAGCCTTTTTATATTTCACATGTTTCAATTTTTTTGTGGAATTCTTAGCATCTGTGTCATGAAAGTATATTTTGGTGGCAAGACGTCATTCTTTCGAATCACAGTTGAATTTGTCTTTTACTTGATTGTATCTATTTTGGTTTATTCCTCGTTCCAATTTTCTATCCTTGCGCCTATTTGATTAAGAGTTTCTTTTATTATGTTGTCTAATTTTAATCTGCTGAAGCTTTCCTGTGCTTGTGCTCTAATTTCAATAGTAACTTCCAAGTCTACTCCCTTACTCTTCAAAGGTGCAATGATGCCCTCCATTGTCACATGTGGTTGATCCCACTTTGAATGTATTTTATACGATTTTCTGAGATAGTTTCCTGTGTATGCGGTTTAAGTTTGGCAAGTTTCTAAAGGAACACTTATTTTTTCAGTCAGAACGAAAACATCGAGGCTCTTCTTCTGGTTTAGCGATAGCATCCTCTACAATGGTTGCAGTAACACTCTTGCTTTAAATAATCTCTTTCTTAGATTGCAGTACCTTGGACTTATGAGTATATTCAACCCTTCCTTAAATTTTTTGTGGCTTTTCCAAAGTTCTCTGCTTCATATCTTTCAAAAAAGCTAGCTGAAAGATTAATAGCCAAAACACTTTTGTCGAATATAGTAACAAGTGCCTTTAACTCTCGAAGGAAAACAAGCGTTTATCCCTGAGAAATTCGCCCAACTTTTTCTGGACGGGTAGCTTTTATGATGTATTCTAGAATCTCATCCAAAATATAAGTGTAGGACCAGCGTTATCAAACACTTTTCAAACAAGGTGACTGTACTTTTCCTTATTCAGCGTGGTTTCAAGATGAGAAATAAAGACTCTCCATCAGCCAAGAAGCGAAACCGTTTTTCTTCGACGACCTCACTTTTCTTAAGCTGCTCCGCAAAAAATAAGGAATCACAAAATTGATTAGTCTCAAGCTCTATAGCTTCTATCTTGAACGAATGTTCATTGAGGTTTCTAGTAGACATAACTTTCACTTTCTCGGACCAAAATGAACTTTTAAGAATGCTGCCTTGTTTAATTTCGATCATTAATTTCGATCATTAAATCCCCCACCGTTTTCCTTGGATCTATCGTTTCTGGTTTTGATTATTCTTTTATTCATGCACAAGATTTCAAAATCTTCTAAATGAGTTATTACACTATTTAATATACCAAAACAGTATTTGCCTTAACCTTGTTGCTAGTTGGTTTGAAACTTGAGAATTTGCTAGTGCTTCGGCTATAAACTTTGGTTCACCTTGTGAAGGTTCTCAAATATTAAAGTAAACATCTTTTTCTTATAATATTATATAGCTTTGAACCTTTAATTTACACTTTTAGAACAACTAGCATTTGTAAAACTTCAGCCGAGTAATTCTATTAAAGTAACTTATATAGCTTATATAAATTATGCCACAAAGTTTAAGGTAATTGTGTTTTAATTGATTCGTATAGCAAACAATTGTCTGCTTATGCATACATAATCAAGAAGAGTCTAACAAGTCAATAAAAGAATGTATATTTACTGAATAGCGGAGGAAAAAGAAAAAACGCCTTGATTGAGTTACAACGTTCATTAAGATAAGGTGCAAAAGTCTGAAAGGCATTTTGATGAGATTGTAAGTAAGATCAAATCTGACAAATTTAAAGTTTTACAAAGTCCCGATACAAAAAAGGAATGTGAATTTGGATTTTATTATTTCCAAAGCGGAGTTGTAAAGTTTAAGACGAAGGAGTTAATATAAGTATGAAAGAGTATGAAACTGAACTAAGGAGGTAAACTATGCCGAAAATAGATATTAAGAAAGCAGAACTTGTCTGGCTTGGTAAATACGATGAGGATGGCAAACTAAAACCAGTGGAAAAACCCGGTCCTTATCCCTTTCAGATTGTTGAAGTAATAAACAAGCCAAGAACTGGTAAAGAAGAACCACAGCAAACCCTTTTTGAAATCTGGGAAGGCAACGAAGGAGAAACTTTTGAAGAAGGATGGAGAAACAAACTTATCTGGGGAGATAATAAACTAGTGATGTCATCACTGCTTAATAAATTTGCAGGCAAGATAAACCTCATCTACATTGACCCTCCATTTGCCACAGGCGCTGATTTTA
>JBEPZZ010000083.1:0-6945 GCA_041640575.1 Pseudothermotoga sp.
AAGAATACACCCAGAAGTTAAAAATGTCAACTTGATTAGAAAAAGTGAAAAGTATTAGAGGTGATCATATTTTAAATTCCATGCTAAGAAGACCACCTCAACGTGGCTTGTTAACGAAAATGATTGTGGGGTTTTCTTGAGGAAATGTCTTTAAAGTGCTTTAAGGATCAACTCTTTGAATGATTGTCCGTGTTTCAACTTTTTTAATCCAAACAAGTCAGCTATTGTTTGAGCAAAATCAGCAAAGCTTTCTCTAACACCAAGGTACGTGTCTGGTTTAACCAACTTACCGTAGACTAGGATTGGCACTCTTTCTCTTGAATGATCAGTAGAAGGTGTAGTTGGGTCGCATCCATGATCCGCGGTTATGAAAAGAAAATCATCTTCCATCATGTTCGACCAGATCTGCGGTAGATATCTATCAAACTCCTCTAAAGCTTTTGCATAACCATAGACATCATTTCTGTGCCCGTATTTCATGTCAAAATCTACAAGATTTGTGAAAATCATACACGTATGTTTGATTTCTTTGACTGCATTGATTGTTTTCAAGATTCCATCAAGATTGTCCTCAGTTTTGATCGATTCAGTTATTCCTCTTCCTGCATAAAGATCGTAGATCTTACCAATTCCATAAACCTCTATCCCATTGCTGACCAATATGTCTAAGAGCATTTCACCTTCTGGTTCCAGCGAATAGTCATGCCTCCTTGGAGTTCTCACATAGTTTGGATACTCGCCGGTAAATGGCCTTGCAATCACGCGACCAACTTTGAAACCCATTTCATCCAAAAGTTCCCGCGCTATTTCACAGTACTTATAAAGTTCCTTCACTGGGATTATTTCTTCCTTAGCAGCTACTTGAAAAACACTATCTGCTGACGTATAGACTATGAGTGCTCCTGTTTTCTCATGTTCAGGCCCAAGCTCTTTTATTATTTCTGTTCCCGAAGCGGGTTTGTTGCCTATAACTTTTCTTCCAGTTCGTCTTTCGTATTCCTTTATTAACTCTTCTGGAAAACCATTAGGGAAAAGATCAAATGGCCGTTGGAGCACTATTCCAGCTAACTCCCAGTGACCTGTTGTTGAATCTTTCCCAGGGCTCTTCTCATGCATCACACCGTACGCACCCTCTGCTTTCATCTTTGGCACGCCAGGTATGTCATCTAAGTTACCAAGCCCCATTTTTGCTAAATTCGGCAAGTTTAGTCCACCGATAGCTTTTGCTGTATTTACAAGTGTATTACTTCCCTCATCGTTATAAAGTCGTGAATCAGGTAGTTCACCTATTCCAACACTATCCAAAACAATTGCTATAACTCTCATCTCCAAATCCTCCTTCGCTTCGATAATCTTCGCTGACCTGGAAAGAGAAGAAAAACAATCACAGTGATTACAGAAAACCAAATTATAATATCACCAACTTTCGAATAGATCGTCCGGCCTTCTCTAGGAATTAAATCAAGCGTTGAAACCTGTTCTGTACGTACTGGGATAATCTTCAAAATTCTTCCATAGGGATCTATTGAACCAGTTATTCCCGAGTTCGATACCTGAATAACTTGTCGTCTGTTTTCAACGGCTCTTATCACTGCTTTGGCAAAATGCTGCTTCAAAGCAACATCAAACGCAAACCAACCATCGTTTGTACAGATAATCAAAATTTGTGCTCCATTTTCAACAAGCTTTCTCGAAGGCTGTGAAAAGTATGACTCAAAGCATATCTGTACTCCCAATGGTGGATAACCTGATACAATCAATGGCCTGTATTCCTTTCCGGGTTTGAGATAAGATACTCCCCTCAAGAAGGAAAACACATTGAATATCTTCGGATAAGGTACCATTTCCACGAATGGGAAGAGCTTTACTTTCGAGTACTTGTCAATCGTACCAGTCATATCCAAGAGAACTGCTGAATTGCAGTAACCATCTTCTTCCAAAGTGGGAAAGCACACAAGGAACCTTAGATTACTAGATTCAGCCATTTCGCGAAGAACCTTCTCGACCTCGGTGCCCCGAATCTCATTTGTAAATGCTTCTTCGGGAAAAACTACAAACGAGTCCTGAAGGGTTCCAATTAATGGTAGATAGCGGTTAAGCAAATATGCGTTTCCGTTTGAATACTTTTCATTTTGTTCAACGTTTGTTTGAAATGCCACGATCGCCTTGTCACTGGTTGTTGGTAGAGGCAAAAAAAGCGAGATAATATGTGAAACAGCAATGACAAGTAGAACATAGAAAACGGACTTTTCAAAAGGTCTCAGAGATTTTCTCAAGCTAATGTATAACCAGCAATTGAACGCAACAATAGCGAACGTCAAACCATATGGACCAATTATGGAAACAAGCTGAATTATGCCAATATCTTTGTACAAAGCATCGGACAAAGTTCCACCAGTAAAACCCATCTCTCCAACGCTGCGTAGATAATCAAAAAGCGTATAGAGGCCCGCCGTGAAAAGAATCTCCTTGTACGGATTAGTCTTTATGGATTTCTCCGCAAAACCGTAAATCAATCCAAAACCAGCAAATGGAAGTGCCTGAATTGCACACATTAAGAGGAAAACAAAGAAACCTACCCAACCTGGAAATCTCGAAAAAACGCGCGGGAGGTTTTCAGTCAAAACTGGTAAAACCCAGAAAAGATTTATGAGCGAAAAAACATAGTAGAATGTAAAACCATAAACTGCTCCAAGAAGTGGCCCTTTGTTTTCGAGAGCTTTGAAGAGAAAAACAAGCGAGAACCACACGATAAAACCTGCCAAGAAACCTGGCATTGATAGCGCCGTAAGGACCGAAGAAATAATCAAAAAAGTCATGGTCTCACCCACTTGTTTTTAAAGTTTTTCTATCACAAGTTTTTGTATAGCGTGAGCTACCCCACTATCGTTATTTGTCAGTGTGACAAAGCTTGCCACTTTCTTAATCTCCTCTGGTGCGTTCCCCATTGCAACAGCATAACCAACCTTCTTCATTATCTCAAGGTCGTTATAATTATCGCCAATGTACATAGTATTCGACGCTGAGACGTGAAATAAATCCAGTACGAATTTCAACGCTGTTTCTTTTCCAACATTTTTGCCAAAAATCTCAAGAAACACTGTGCCATCTATTTCTCTATTCTTAACGGGTGTAAATTGGCCAAGAAATTCTTCGAATAGATTCTCAACTACCTCTTCTACATTCGCAGCATTTCCAACTATTGCAACTTCGACGATGGATTCAACAGATTCCAAAAAATTGATAAGGTTCTCTACATGATTGGTTCTATGCAGGTTCAGCTCGAAGTACTCTTTGAAAGCCCCTTCATAGATTCCTTCAACATACATATCCTTGCTGTTGAAAAACGAATCGTAAATCACTGAGTATAGTCCTGCTTGCCTACCAGCTTCAACCACACGTTGAGCAATCTTTGACGGTAGCCAAACCTCACGAAAAATCCTTTGGCCATCAGAAGAACATATCAGTGCGCCATTCTGGAAAACAACAGGAATTTGAATCCCCAGTTGCATTACGTAAGGTAAAGCCGAATAAAAACTTCTTCCAGTGAATATGGTCACATGGATGTTTGAATTCTGCAACTTTTCTATCGCCTTGCGATCTTGCTCAGAAATTACCTTGTTGTCATTTAATAAAGTCCCATCAAGATCTATGCATACAAGTTCAACCATTGCGATCACCAGAAAAAGTATAACAAAATCTTTCGCATATTCTTAACATACTAAGGATATAGTTTCTGTAAACTTTGTGAACCGGGGGAAGATCATTTGTGGGAAACGATTCAAAAGTTTCTAATTTAATTAAGTCCGAGAGACTTCCTATATCTGTTGTCGCAGCTGGGGTAGCTATTTCAACAATCTTTGGACTTTCGTTCCTTTTCACAAAAAACGCGATTGAGCACGTGGATGTCTATACTTTTCTTTCTTACAGATTTGCAGTTGCTTTTGCTTTCATGAACCTGCTAGTTGCTTTGAGAATCGTACGGCTCAAAAAAGCAAAATATTACAAACTTATACCTCTGGTTGCCTTTCAGCCAATCCTTTACTTCACCTTTGAAATTAACGGCCTTAGATATAGCACTTCAGCAGAAGCTGGTATGTTAATGGCTTTGATACCCATCGTGGTAAATTTGCTTGCGTATTTTCTCCTGGGTGAAAGGGGAAATTGGCTGCATTATTTATTGGTTGGTATAGCATTCTTCGGTGTTATTCTGATAGTAGGTTTTGAGTTTTCTAGTAGAAGCTTTCTCGGTAAACTACTACTCATAGGTGCAGTTTTCTCAGCAGGATTCTACAATATTCTGTCTAGAAAATTTTCACGCGACTTCGAACCTGTTCAGATAACTTATTTCATGATGCTAGTTGGCTTTGTCTATTTCACACTGACAAGCCTCATTCGTGGACAATTTGAGATAAATCTCCAGTTAGAGGTCCTCACAGGTGCTCTTTATCTTGGAATTCTTTCGTCAGCAATAGCTTTTTTTCTAGTCAACTTCATGATAAAAAGAGTTTCGCCAATTGTGACATCAATGTTTTCCAACTTGACTACAGTTGTTTCACTGATCGCTGGTATAGCATTCAGGAACGAGAAAATTACCTTGCTTCAAATACTTGGTATGTGCGTGGTTCTGGCTGCTGTTGTGTCACTGTCGATAAATGGTATAAACAACTCCAAGTTGAAGCCAGAAGAATATAAATAAACACTGCGTATTTACTAAACACAATGCTAAAGGAAAATCCACGGTGTAAAAATGTCAATTTTCCATACAGTAGGCTTTCCCAAATACCGCCAGCTGGGTCTGGGAAAGTCATAAAAGGCGGGATAAATAGCCCAGCCGTCTGAACTGTCGAAGCCTTTACAGTTCAGATGTTGAGGAATGAAAGATGGTACTTGTTTACTCAACATTTCCAAGCGAGGAAAAAGCTTTAGAAATTTGTAGAAAACTCTTGGAAGAAAAATTGATCGCCTGCTACAACGCTTTTCCTGTTAAATCTGGATATTGGTGGAACGGAGAAATTGTCTATGATAACGAAACAGCAGTCATCTTCAAGACGAGCAAAACCAAGAAGGAACAAGCCTTCAGAAAAATTAAGGAGCTTCATCCATACACAACACCTGCTATCTTTTCAATTGAAGTTGAGGAGACTGATCCAAATTATCTGTCCTGGCTCGTTCAAGTAGTACATTGAAAGCGCAGGAAGTTAATCCTGCGCAGATATTGAAGCTTTAATAATATTGAGAACCTCTTGAGGCTTTTCAACTATCGCCGCATGTCCGCAGTTGGGTATCATAAGGTATGTAGAATTTGGTACGGCAGCAGCTATTTCCTGTGAAAGATATGGTGGTTTCGTTCTGTCGTATTGGGCAGCCACTACAGTGGTGGCTGCTTTAATCTCAGAAAGCCTTGGAAGCAAGGGATTCTCTTCCATCTTCAAAAAGCTTTCTAAGAGCATCTGAGATCCTTCATAATTGAAGTTTGTCATGCGTTCGACAATGTTTTCAAGAAGTTTTTCGTGGGTATCTATAAAGTAATCGCTATACACATCATCAATCCAGCTTAGGACAAATAACCGTGGATCGTTTGTCTTTGCCGCCTCTTTCCAGCGTAATGCCCTGTATTTCAAAGATGGGTTAATTCGGGAGGCCGCAGTGATAATCACAAGAGTTCTCACATAGGATGGATAAGTCAGTGCAAACCACATTGCGACCTCGGCACCATAAGAGGTTCCAACAAAGTGCGCTTTTTGTATTCCAAGGTGATCAAGCAGTTCCTTAAGATCTTCGACGTGCTTTTCGAATGAACAAGGCCCGTTTTGCGATGTCCACTGACAGCGGAAATTGTGGAGAACCACTTTGTGAGTGTTCTTCAGATTTTCTGCAGCAAACATCCAACTGTTATAGTGCATAAATATACCGTTGAGAAATACCACCACCTGCGAGGAATCACCAATAACTTTATAATCTATTAGAATGCCATCGGAGGTTCTAAACACTTTTTCACCCCCTAAATGCGACGGCAACCTGCTGGAATCCTACACCAGATGTGAGGAATATCAAAATCTTTCCTGACATATTTTGCAGTCTTCCTTGATCGATTGCATCATCGTAGGCCATATAGACACAAGCTGAACCTGTGTAACCAAATTTTTCCATGACAGTATGGGTTTTCTCTGGTTCGAGCCCAAGTGTTTCCATTACTTTGAGTATTGTTTTCTTCCTAACTTGTGTGAAGAAAATCATTCCTATTTCGTCTTTGGTAAATCCACATTTTTCCATCAGCTTATTTATGAGCATAGGCCATCCTTCTTCGTTAACTGTTGCTGGGTAAGCTGCTCTTAGATCAAGTTTGTGAAGGCCTCTTTCAAATCCCTGAATGTTCATCGTTCCGGCGCCCATGTAAATTCCCCAATTGTGCCACCAACTTCCATCACACCTTGATACGCTTCCCAAATACCCTGGTTTGTCGTCTGCAGTGAGAATCAATGCTCCCGCACCATCGGAGAAAAGAGCCTCCCATGAGTATTTCCAGCTCAAGAACTTTGTCATGGCGTAAACACCTATTACCAAAACGTTTTTGTAATCGCCTAGAGCAATGTACCTTGCTGCAATGTCCAAGAGAAGGGCTCCATTGGCACATGAGGCGTTCACATTGAAAGCCAAAGGTTCCGCTTTGCTCGCACCTATCAGATGTTGTACCCTTGGTGCGTCCGGAGGTGAAATGCTTTCCGGTGTATCGGTACCAACAATTATAAGATCAATTTCAGAAGGATCCATAGATATCCTTGCCAAAGCTTTCTTGGCAGCTTCTGCAGCCATGTACGTTGGAGTTTCAGTGTCATCAGATAGGTAGCGATGTGTAATTCCTATCTGTTCGGTAAAGTAGGGATCAATCTGAAAGTGTGTTAGCTCCTCAAATTCTTTGTTAGTCATCATCTTTTTTGGAAC
>JBEPZZ010000084.1:0-6872 GCA_041640575.1 Pseudothermotoga sp.
CAAAGGTGAATAGAACATCATCAGCAGTCAAACTGGCGCCATCTGACCATTTTACACCTTGTCTTATTTGTAGAGTCAAACTTTTGAGATCATCGCTCCACTTGTAAGATGTCGCTAACCAAGGTACGAATTCGCCCGTATAATTGTTCACATAATAAAGTGTCTCATAGATAAAACCTGCCGCACCGTAGTTCGTTCCACCTGCAAGGTAAGGGTTAAAGTTTCTTTGATGAGGACCAGTGACAGAAAGTATCATGGTCAATTCACTTGCAGAAACTACAATCATCGCAAGAACAACCAGCACCACAAAGATTTTTTTCACGAAAGATTCCTCCTTTCAAATTTTGATAGTGCCAAACACATTGATTTGGCATTAGGAATTTGCCTATACATTATTACTTATTCATCATTGTAATTATATAATATCACCCTTATGATACGTCAAGTAAACATTGTCTTATTTCCCCGGGGAAGGGATAACTAAATCGAAATCTTTCGGTTATAATGTTTTTGTGGAGGTGCAAGAGTTGAGGAATCTGAAAGCAACCTATGTCATACTTGGATTTAACGTATTGATCGCCTTACTTATGCTTTTTCTAAGTAGCATGGCAACTTTTCGAAGTCAAGCTTATTTGTTGATTCGGCTTGGTGCCCAATATGGTCCATTGGTAAGCGGTGGGGAGTGGTATCGTATAGTCACAGCAATGTTCGTTCACGGAGGTCTGTTTCACCTTCTTTTCAATTCCTACGCACTTTTCTACTTCGGCACCATCGTTGAATCGATATACGGTGTTGAAAAGTTTGTGTTTTTTTACTTACTAACAGGTGTTGCAGGAAATCTGGCAACTCAATTCTTTTATTATAGGTCAATTTCTGTCGGAGCAAGTGGGGCTATTTTCGGACTTGTTGGAATATTATTTGCACTAGGATTTCGGCGCGATACTCCCATTTTTTTGAGGCAGTTTACCGGCATGGCATTGCTTCCCATGATAGTTTTCAATGTTGTCTATGGTTTTATACCTGGTTCAAACATTAACAATGCTGCTCATTTAGGTGGTTTCTTGAGTGGAATGGCTATAGGTTATTTTGCCCAGCCAAGGCCTGTTTATACAATTTGGAATAAGTCTTCAAGAGTATTCTGGAAACTAATTGCTGTTTTATCTTGTGCGTTTGTAGCGTTTTGTTTCTTTATGTTGGTATTCTTTTCCGTGAGGTGAAAAGAATGAGCTTTCTCATAGGTATTAACTATTGGTCCCGTAGCGGGGCTATGTATATGTGGGAAGACGAGTATTTTAACGAGCAGATAATCGAAAATGAAATAATCACAATGAAGGATTTAGGTATAAACATTTGTCGGAGCTTTCTGTTCCTACCCACCTTTTTCCCAGAGCCAAACAAAATAAGTGAAAAACACTTAGAAAGATATCTAAAATTTTTGAAGCTATGCGAAAAGTACGATTTGAAAACTCTTCTGACATTTGTGGTTGGTCATATGTCAGGAGAGAACTTTGATCCACCTTTCAGGAACGGTCGTGATCTCTATTCCAATGAGTTTATGTTAGAACAACAATGCTTTTTCGTAAAATCTATCGCTGACCGCGTTAAAAGTTCTTCCGCACTCTATGGTTACATTCTTTCAAACGAAATGCCTTTGTACGGTGGGACAGCAGAACCTCGAAAAATTCTCAACTGGGTGAAAAAGTTAGTTGAAGCCATAAGATCAGTTGATCCGACACGACCTATCGGTACTGGTGACGGTTGCTGGAACATCTTTGGTGGCGAAAATGGTTTCAACTTGAAGGAGCTCTCGAAAATTGTGGATTATTTTGGACCCCATGTTTACCTTAGTGAGACAGACGAGTACAGACACTCTTTGATAACTGAATTTGCAATAAGGTATCTTGTGCAATACGACCTTCCAGTATTGTATGAGGAATTCGGTGCCTCCTCATCACAAGCTTCTGATGAAAACATCGCTCTCTATTATCGTGATGTTCTTGCAAACTGTCTTGCAAACGGAGCAATCGGAGCGCTCGGATGGTGTTTGAATGATTTTGATTATACAACCATGAAGCCTTATGTTCATCATCCGTTTGAACTCAGATTTGGTATATTGGCTGCTAACGGAAAAACTCACAAGCCAGCAGCAAAAGAGATTGCAAAGTTTAAAAACTTCGTGAACAACCTGGGGGACTTTCACGTTAGAAAGGCTGAAGTTGTGATACTTGTACCTAGTTATTATAACAAGCAGTACCCATTCAGCTATGATGATCCTCGAGAAACTTTCAAACACATGTTACAGGCAGGTGTACTTTGTGCAAAAGCTGGATTTGAAGTAGACTTTGTCGAGGAAGAAAATTTCAAGAAATGGAAGGATTACAGACTTGTGATATTACCAAGCGAGAGAAAATATCTTGCAACAACCTGGGAAGAATTGAGACAATACGTAGAGAATGGTGGCAACCTCTACTTAAGTTATTATTGGGGGAAGTTTGATTTTCACCAGGGAATTTGGTCACACAATCTCGAGACGTTGATAGGCTGCAAACTTGATCTCAGATATGGTTTGAGAAGGATTCTGCCGTCGAAGTTCAACGTCGTGTTTGATGAGACGGCATGGCAGTTGAGTGCTGATCGGTGTGGAGATTGGGAGAAGAGCTATGCACCAATATTAAGTATCTCGTCAACAGCTGAACAAATTGAAATCGGAAAGCCAGAACTTGGTCTAGTAAAGAACAAGATTGGAAAAGGAAAGGTTTTCTTCTGTAATTTTCCACTAGAGCATATTCTTTCAACTTGCGAGAGTATAAATTTCTCTGACCAAAGTCATTTGATTTATCGATATATTGGTTCTCAAATACCTGTAAATATGTGCTACTGCGATAATATTCGTGTTCGCGTTAGAAATCTTAACAAAAGAAAAAGCCGGTTATATTTGGTTCAAAACGTCTCCTGGAACAAGGAATCAATTAAATTCATTTTCGATGATTCTTCATCTTATCCGGTAGAGATGGAACTTGAGCCAAAAGAATATAGATGTGTAAAAATAAATTAAAAGCAACAAGCGCGGGTACAACCCGCGCTTTTCAAATTTCCATTGGTATAAGATTTAAATAATCTTCCAGTTTTCCACGATTCAAGCAACATTCAATTATTTCTCTTCCAAGGGGATGGAGATCGTCACTCAAAAACTGTCTGAGTTCCCTATCAAAGAACTTTTGTAAAATTTCCGCGCCCTTCATATAAGCTTCATCTCCAATTTCAGGTTGTAAATGAGGTTGCAATAGACCTTTTGGTATGCTTTCTCCGTCTACAATCATTTCTTTCAATGAAAAGCCAAGGAGTGGACACTTCGCAGGTTCAAGACGTTCAGATTTGAATCGAGCACCTCCTCTGCGTGCCAAGTATTCTCTGGCTATCCATTCTGGCATGAAGCCCACTCTATAGGCACCAACATATTGATTCGGCAAGAGAATATACCTGGTTTCAGGGCTCTCCAAAATTTGTTTCAAAAGAATGTTGGCAAGAATAACCATACGACCAGGTGCGAAAGGCCAGAACGAACCGACACCTTCACTTGACATGCCTTGGGTTTCTATAATGCTTGGGTTTGCATGTCCTCTGGGTGCCACTAATCGCCAAAGCCAAGCTAAAGCAGGAGGAAGGATTTGAATCAGACCAATTATCCCATATGTTGGTTTTTCCTTTGTGCATGGTGGTGTTCTTACACCAAAACTTCTTACATCAACCTCAACAGGATCGCTGACAGCATTTTTGAAGCATTTTTTTGGAATTATAACCCTTGGGTTCGGACATGGTTTGCCTGGCTCATCTTCAACATGTTCCCAAATAAGAATAGTGGTTCTTGGTGTAACTTCTAGATTCAGGAATATCAAAGGTTCGGATGGAGAAATCGTGACTCTTTCAAGATTTGGCTCAGTTCCATAGCCTTTTATATGATCCAGTCTGATGAACCAACCATTCTCGGCATCGATTCCAACTAGCTTTCGCTTTGTTTGAAGCCTCGGATGACAGAGAAGCATATCGTCCGCAACTGGTTGCAAAGTGCATGTTTCTTTCATGTCCAAAAAGAATTTCTCTTTGGTTTTTGTATTCTCAGCAACCAAGACTTTCCCATCCGGTTGTCTATGTATATCTTCGAGAATTTCGCTCTTACCACTTCCACTTGCACCTTCATGCATAATAACTATTTCAGTATCGTAGGGCGTTATGACCTTCACAGCTGAAGCATGTGCAGTAACCCAACCTTCTAGCTCACCCATGTGAAGTAGAAAACCGTAGACACCTTTCTTTGCACTCGGACCCGGATAAAGATTGTAAGAGAAAATTTCATAATGTTCCTTTAAGCGATTGTGCACGACTACCTGTCGCCCGTTGAAGTAAATATGTCTAAAGATGGGGGCCAAAAACATTAAAAGCCGTGGTTTGAAGTCATCCGGAATTTGGTTAGCGGGCAAGAAAAACTGTAGATCAGCTAAACCAGCGGCAAAGAAACCAGCGTTCTTCGGTCCTATTAAGAGTGCTGGATAACCGTATTCGTGTCCTCCAGCCATGAATGGCATTAGTAAAAGCGATTGCTTTTTCAACCAGTCGAACGTCTCGCAGCGAAGTTTTGCAAAATCAAAACCAAATCGTTTCTTGAAGGTAGGCTTGTCAGTTGGCATCTCATCTCCAACCACAAGCGCATCTGGATCCCTTCTTCTCATGTAAGGCTCAACATAATTCACGCCAATACCATTCTTGCCTTTGACTACTGTGGCTTCCAAGATAAAACCCTTATCAGGTGGGACCTCATATCCGACTTCGAAGACATCCTTGCCTTCGAGAGCTATATCAAGCAAGTCTTGCTTAGAATTTGGAATAATGATTTCAGAAGCAGAAGAAAGAATTTCTTTCACCTCAGCAGGAAGGACAAGCTTCTTTAGAAACTCTCTCATGAATTCACACTCCTTATTAAAATTCTTTCCCCTAAGAATAACCCACGTTATCATGATCGCATCACTTAGAAACTAGTCTGTTGAGTTTTGCCTGCAAGAGTATTTCATTTGTGTGAAAGTAGAGATTTTCTTTCCTAATCGTTAACCAAGGCTGGTAGTTTGCTTATATATATCTTTGAAATTGGCCCAATTTCTTCAACTCCAACAGTGCAACCACTTCTGAGAGCTAAACTTGTGATCCTTTCCCTCGAAAGGGGATAATCACAAATTACAAGGAGTGCTTCTCCTGGTTGAAGTTTGTCCAATTCTTTCTTAGTCATGATTTCAGGGATTGGACACATTTGGCCGCGCATGTCCAGTAACTTTTTATCTGGGTCAAATTGATCGGGAAGGTTTGATTTGAAGGCATTAATCTTTTTAGCACCTTCAGATTTGATTTCCTGTGCTAATTCCACAGCTTCTTCAAGCATCCTGAAAACATGAACAGAAGAAAAGTCAAATCTCTCTCCACTCGGCATCTTATTAATCTTCACTATGCCAGCGTTGATTAGCTGCTCCAAATGCCTGTATGCTGTTGAGAAATCAATCCCCAATTTTCTGGATATTTCTGAAAGACTAAGGCAGTTGTCACGAAGAAGCATCAAAATATCCAGCCTAGTCTGGTTCGACAATAACTTAAAAAGATTTACTATACTAACTCCACCAGTTCTCCTTTTTGGCATCAGCAATCCCCTCGTGCTGTGGTTTTGAACCTATTCCAGAAGGAAAGAATTCTCAAGACCTTCTAATACTAAGTTTGTTTTCACGGCCTAGCTCATGTCAGAATCACAATAACATTTTCTATGGTTTCTCAACATTATTTTGCTATACGTGCAAGATTGATCTGTTTACTCGCGTTTATCATATCACGAAATAACAGTACGTTATATGAAATGCATAATTTGCAAGAAAAGTAAATAATTTTGGTTGATCCCTACTGGTCACTTAAAGGATCATTTATTTGGCCACAAAAGTTTATTAGGTCATTTAGTAGTCTTCTTGGTATTAAATCTTACAGCTTTGCTGATAATTGGTCAATCCATGTTGATGTTGCTTTTCATAAATCATCCCTTACGGGAATCCAACTCAAATTTCCTTTCTTCCAACAGTATCGTTACCTCAAGGTATCCATCGGGGTAAATATTTGTGGACTGCGGCATATCTATGCTACAATTTTTCCTTTCCTGTAAATGCTGGTTACAAACGTGAAGATTTTATCATGCCATCTCAAATATTCTGAATTCTGAGACGACCCCACCCGCAACTGACGTGGAGTCAAAATCTTCAGGTTTAAAATCGTTTGTTGAGTAATTTGTCAATCTCTCGTCCTCTTTTGGAACTGCAAATGGAGTCGTGAAATCAAACTCAAGCGCGATCGATCTCCCACAAGTATATAAGAAAGTGCTAAGATGCGCTCAAGAGGTAAAGGGTAATGTTATGGACACAACAAATTCGTTGGTACCTTCTTTGCCTGGCTTGAAAATTGTGGAAAAAATTCCGTATTTTGAAATTCGTCAGCGATAAGTATACTAATTCCTTTACATTGGGTTCTCACGAGATTACGCTTACCTCAATTTTGTTCAAGTGTCTACTTAAAATTTTTCGGGGGCCCATATCTTTGTGTGTTTATCCCATTTGCAAGGCATAACACATCGTTACCAACATTTGAGCCCCCGAGTAAATATATGATTGATCTGGCTAATGTTTCAGAGGTATCTTATACCACAAAGCAAGACAGCTTATCCGATGAATTTCTCCTCCTGCTCTATTAGTTCTATCAATTCACTATAGGTTATCAAAGGTACAGAAGAATCAGTTTCAGAATATCCTCTAGCGATCAAGTCGTCCCTTATTGCGAAAACTTTTGATGGTGTA
>JBEPZZ010000085.1:0-6854 GCA_041640575.1 Pseudothermotoga sp.
AGCTTTTTGTAATGCATCAAGTACTACACTATCTTTGCTCACGTTGTAGAGTTTACCAAGTGCCCAAAAAGCTCTCAAAGCCCACCAAGACGTAGATTTTTTACTCGTATTACCATATTGATTGATAGTTCCGTCTGCGTAAGCAAAATTGTAGAACTCACCATCATCCGCTTGCATTTTCAATACGAACTTGACAGCATCGAGTGCAAGCTTTAAGTAGTCCTCAGACTTTGTTACTTCATAAGCTTCACAGTATAGTACAACAACTCTTGCCACATCATCGACACAGAAATCGCCCTCTGACACAGCTGTGGTTGGAATGTATCTATCATCTCTTTTTTCTGCGTAAACCCAGTAGCCTTTTACGTGCTCGCCATTTAAGTAAAACCAATGGGCGAGGTTCTTTTCAAGGTGATCAATATTAATTCGTGAAGGCATCGCTACCACCACTACACTCAAAGTTATCAAAGACATTAGGAAAAAATATTTCATCACAATTTCTCACTCCTCAAAAATTGTAAAGGCGGGCTTTCGCCCGCCTGCTTTTCACTCCCCTATCTTCAAAGCTCTGAAAGAAGCTGATTTCTCCTCGATCCATTTGATTGCACTCGTTACATCTGAAGCGTTGTACAGGCTGTAAAGTCTAAGATGCTGAACTGTGTCGCCTGCTTTGTAACGATTTGGCATGTCTTCAACTTTCATTGAATAGACATTTTTTGTGGATTCGTAAGCATCAAATTCTCCAGGCATCCACTTGAAGATTCCGTCTCTGAACTCTAAACTCTCATAAACCCATGTATCTGAATCTAGCCACTTTTTGTAATCTGCGGCAATTACAGGAATTTGTGGAAGTATTTCTGCTATTCCGGTCTTCGCTTTTGGTGAATAATTGCTTCTGAATCTTTCCATTGAAGCAAAAATGTAAGTTGCACCCCACCAGAGAGGTTTCATATTGCTGGAAGCTGGAAAAACGATGTAGGGTACGTTGTTTACGTATTGAATCGCATTTCTCTCGAGCCAATACTCAAGCGGTGTTATGTTCAGTTGGTCTGCCCATACAAGCCTTCTGAAGACAGGGAGAATATGAAGTGCATCATCATAAGCGGGAGCTATTTGTCTAGTCACCATAGTTTGAAGTTTCATGAGATCTGTATAAGTGTCGAATTTGAAGGTGTTGTCAACCAAAATATCTCCGTTTTTGAAAACATAGGTCACAAGCATTTGGTTAAGCCCACTGAATTTTTCAGACTTCAAGTGTGAAACAATTCCAATTGCAACTGGTCCCGGTTCCAAGACTTTTAATGAAACAGTTCTAAATGCACCAGAGGTTTCTTCATGATGGTTTCCAAGTTTACCATCGACATAGAAAGTAGATTCTGGCCAGCCGCTGACTCTTGCGATACCTACTTCATCAACAAACTTTGCCTCAACGTTTCCGAATTTTGTCACACTTACTAAACCCTTTTCGTTGATTTCGAATTTGAATGATCCATCTTGTGATGTGACAACCCATTTGTTGGCTTCTTTAACCACCTTGAAAAATGGTTCGAACTTCCTCGTGGGTTTGCTAGCGGTTTCAGATAACGTAATTACGCCTTTTCCTTTGCCGATGAAAACAAGGTTATCTGGGGCCGATATTCTTTTGTTGCCATCAACATCGTCGATTTGAAATGGCACTTCAACTCCACCAAATTTCACAGCTAAGCTTTCCCAATCAGGATCAAAGCCATCTGGTAGAAGGTCTAGAAGTTTCCCAACTTGAATTACCACTGGTACATCAACGTTACCGCAATTTACTGGAATCTCAAAGGTTGAAGCCAGTACAAATACTGGAATCATCAGAATAAGCCAAAACAACCTCTTCACTGTCCTTCACCTCCATATGAAATCGTTTACATAAATTTATAATACCAGTTTACCATTGAGACATCAAGGTTAACAAAGCTTTGATTTTCGTCGTTATACTTCAATTTCAATTGGAAATTCTTTGAATCTCTTATTTTCTATCTTTTTTTCATGTTTTCACAGTTTTTCATGATTTGTTAGTCTTGAGGTATGTTGATATACTATATGTAAACGATTTCATATTAGGAGGGTCTTGGTGGCTACTATTCGTGAGGTTGCCGAAAAAGCTGGTGTGTCGATTGCAACAGTTTCTCGCTTTTTGAATGAAAGCGGTTATGTTTCTGAGGCAGTCAAGCTAAAGTTGACAAAAGTGATAAACGAGCTTGGTTATAAAAGAAAGTACACAGCTCACATTTTGGCGTCTAGAAAGGTTCACAAAGTTGCATTGGTTATCAGCGAGAGAATTCGAGAAATTCTTAAAACCGATATCGGTGCATTTTACAAGATCATTATTGAGGCTATACAACAAAATGCCGAGACTTTTCATTTGGAAACAACGATAGTCGATTTGAAATCTAAGGAAGAATTTGATGGCTATTTATTGATAGGTAGCGATGCGTCAGACCAAGATGTCCAGCAGTACAAGCGCTTGGGAAAGGTTGTCCTTGTTGACCACCACATTGATGGTTTGATGGTAGACAGTATTGTGAGCGCTGGAGCTGATGCCGCGACGTTTATGGTTGAAAGATTTCTAGGTATGGGCAAAAAGAAAATAGTTCATCTCCACGGCCCATTAAAATACTATGGCTTCAGAGATCGATACCAAGGTTACATTGCAGCAATGCAAAAGCATGGCTTGTTACCGATCGCATTTGAGTACGATGATTTGCACGATGAAATAGAACCTTTTGTGAGAAAAATCCTGTCAAATTTTGAACCTGATGTGATCTTTTGTTCGAATGATGTGATAGCCATAAGAGTGTTTGAAAAATTGAAATCTCAAGGCTACGAAGTTCCAAAAAAGATAAGTGTAGTCGGCTTCGACGATATACCAGAAGCTGAAAAGATGTCACTTTCAACTTTCCACGTGGATAAATACGAGATGGGTTTAACTGCAGCAAGAAGACTTTATGATTTGTTACTTGGACACAATGTACTTCCAAGAAAGACAGCTCTTCACACGTATTTCATCAAGCGAAATTCTTCGATATAAGGAGGTGTTTGTATGAGAAGGTTGCTGGTTTGCGCTGTACTGCTATCAATTATTTTCTCAGCCTTTGGAACTAAACTTTTGTTTTGGGTGGCACCAAATGCACTACAAGAAGCTTTCTGGAAAGCCATGGTTGCAGAGTACAAGAATGTCCGACCAGATGTTGAGATTACTGTTGAGGTCATACCGGCTGCTGCAAGTTCCGAGGAAGCCATACTGACAGCTCTCGCGGCAGGAAGAGCGCCAGATTTCAGTGAAAACATATTCATAGGTTTTGCCGCTCAACTTGCAGACCTTGGGGCAATTATTCCATTCGACGATTTCGGGCCAGATTTTTGGAAATTGGTTGAAACAAGAAATATGAAAAGGATCATAGAGAGTTGGAAAATCAATGGAAAACATTACGTTTTTCCAATCTATTCAAATCCAATGATGTTCTGGTGGCGCGCGGATCTCTTAAAGCAACTTGGTTATGACAGGCCTCCAAGAACTTACTCCCAGGTTTACGAGGTTAGCAAGAAGTTCACGGTTCCGAACGAGCGCTATGGCGTACAAGTAATCGCGGGAAGAAATTGGTGGGATAGATGGTTTGACTTCATAATGTATTACTATGCTGCATCCAATGGAAAGCAGTACATTGATCCCGCCAAAAGGCGAGCAGTCTATAATGACGAGTACGGCATGAAAGTAGCTAACTTTATTTACGAAATGTTCAAGAACAACTATACAGCTGTTGATCTTGGAAGCAACCCATTCTACATGGGTACTATCCTTGGAAAAGTCACTGGACCATGGGAAATAAACTGGGCTCTTGAGACTTTCCCAAAGGTGATGGAAAATGTTTGGGTATCTGCACCACCAGTTCCAGATGATTTTCCTGAAAACGCACCGATTTTCACATTTGCAGACACAAAAGGCCTGGTTATATACAGCCACTCGAAAAACAAAAAACAAGCTTTTGAATTTATTTCTTGGGTATTCTCACGAGTTGAAAGTGACAAAAAATGGATTGAGATCACAAGAATGCCTCCGGCGAGAGAAGACCTTGGTACGAATCCAGCTTTCACACAGTATATGAATGACAAATTCTTTAAGGCATATGCTGAAGCTGTTGGATATGCTGTACCACCTGCCCCCGTTGACAAGACCATAGATGTACAAATGACTATGACAAATCACTTGATCGAACCTTTGATGTATCTTAAAACCACTGTGAAAGACGCTTTAGATAAGTCAGTAAGGGAAATTAACAAGATCCTATTCTGAAAGGTCAGAGGTGGGTAGCCCCATGTCGAAAAGTTTGAAGGCTAAAGAAGCTAGGTTTGGGTGGGGAATAATTTTAACTTATCTTGGATATACGAGTCTTTTTTGGGGCTACCCTTTTGTATGGATGTTCATCTTGACCTTCTCGAGGTGGAACTTCATAGGAAAGATAAGGTTCGTTGGAATTCAGAATTTTCAAAGAATTTTTTTAGATCCAACATTTTGGAGAATTTTTTTGAACACGATGACTTTTTTGGCGTATTTGCTTCCAATGACTTTGATTGCCTCACTTTTGTACGCTTTTGCTTTAACAAAAGTTAAGTATTTCAGAAGTTTTGTTGTTTTTGGTTTTTTGGTTGCAAATGTTTCGTCTGGCGTAGCATATTCGATAATATTCTCAAATTTGTTTTCATCTACTGGTCCTGTAAACAGAATCGTTTATGCTTTATTTGGCGTAACTATACCTTGGTTTAGCCATCCTCAATTGGCTGTTTTCTCAATTTGTTTAATGATCACGTGGAAATTTGTTGGTTACTATGGCTTGATCATCTATGCAGGATTGCAAGCTATTCCACAGAGTGTTATAGAAGCCGCAAAGATAGAAGGAGCGAACAATAGAACTATTTTCACAAAGATTATTTTTCCACTCCTGAATCCATCGTTAGTCACAGTTGTGGTTTTGGTGACAACTCTAAGTTTTGGAATCTTCACAGAACCGTACATGATAACCGGTGGAGGACCAATGCAGAGAACTATGACTCCATTGATATACATGTATGACACTGCTTTTAGGCGAATTAACCCATCTTATGCCACGGTTATAGCACTTGTAACTGCTTTGATTAGCTTTGGGCTGGTGATGCTGATAAAACGGCTATTTGAAAAGGAAGTGAGTTTCGAATGAAAAAGAAAAAGATAATAGATCTTGTGATAAACATAATCATGATTTGTCTTGCCGCATTTTGGATATATCCATATATATGGTTATTGCTTTCTTCCGTGAAACCTGTGGACGAAATCTTCACCAGATTTCTTCCAACTCGACTTACTTTGGATCACTACAAATTCATTTTTGTAACCTCCGAAAGATTGGAACGTCCGTTCCTTAGAGCGTTATTCAACAGTGTCTTCATTTCGGTAAGCGTCACCGCTCTTGTCATAATAACTTCATCTCTTATAGGTTATGCTCTCTCAAGAATCGAGTTTAGAGGAGCAAAAATAACATCTAGTTTCATACTCTTTCAAATGCTCTTTCCAGGTTTTATGTTCCTGATTCCACTTTTTGTTCTGATGAAAACGCTTGGTTTTTTAGATTCATACCTTGCACTTATCGTTCCGAGTGCGATGAGTGCTTGGGGTATCTTTATGTTCTCGCAGGCTTTCAAAACAATCCCACAAGATTATATCGATGCTGCAAAAATGGATGGTGCAAATAGACTCTGGGTTATTTTCAGAGTTTTGCTTCCACTTTCAAGAACAACTGCATCTATAGTCGGTTTGTTCACTTTCATTGGCACTTGGGACAACTTTCTGTGGCCATTGATGATCATAAAGAATCCAAGTAAGATGCCTTTAGCCGTTCTTTTAGCGGTTTTCAACCATCAGTATGCTGGATACATAGGTCCGGTTCTTGCTGGAGCAGTTCTCCAAACGATGCCAATGCTTATAATATTTTGGTTGTTGAGAGATTATTTTGTGAAAGGAATTGCATTCACGCTCAAATAGGAGGTATGAAGATGGAACTCAAACTTAGAAGATACTCGAAAAATCCCATTTTAAGCCCTGTACCGTGGCACCTTTGGGAAAGCAAATTTGTGTTCAACTGTGGAGTTATCTACGACAACGGTTTATTTCACATGCTCTACAGGGCACAAGGACAAGATATGGTTTCTCGACTTGGTTATGCTGTCAGCACTGATGGAGTGAACTTTTTTAGATTTGACAAACCTGTGTTTACACCCAATAACAAATATGAACTCTACGGTGTAGAAGATCCAAGGATAACTAAGATAGGTGATGAATACTATATTCTCTACACAGCATATTCACCTATTGGTGTGAGAATTTCCATGGCTTCTACAAAGAATTTTCTCACATGGAAACGTTATGGAGTCGTTAGCACCAATTTTTCAAACCAAGCATTTATTTTCAACTAAAGGTTAACAACATATCCTTAACATTTAGCTGAATATCAAGCCTTTACACATAGACAGCATTAAAACAAATCATACGCATTGGTTACGGTTTTATTTTTGTATCTTGACATGAAGGAAATTTTTATACTATAATCGAAAATAGAAAAAGTTTTTTACCACATTTTTTGTGGAGGAGGATGCTTGTATGTAAAAGTTGTTGGTAATGGTTTTGTTGGCAGTAGTTGTTCTCTACGCTTTTGGAAAGGTAACCTTCGGTTCGACGCAACTAACACCAGCAGCAGAAAGAGAATTCATGGTAAGAACCCTTTCTGAATTTTCGAAAAATTCCGGAATCCCAGTCGAATTCCTCAATTTCGAGTATGCTGATCTGCTATCAAGAG
>JBEPZZ010000086.1:0-6714 GCA_041640575.1 Pseudothermotoga sp.
GTTCAACAGTATGCCAATCGGGTCTAACAATAGCTTCTGCATCATGTTCTTCTACTCTTATGTAGTAGATGTTTATACCAGCATTTGTCGAGGCGATGTAGTAATCACCCGGTTCAGTTATTTCGAAAATGCCTTTTTCAAGAGATTGACCGAGAGCTGGAATAGTTGAAACTAGTGTTCCATCGGCTTTGTATAAGCCCAGTTTTCTATCCTCGCTGCTACTTGAACTAATTGCATAAATGATTACTTTTGCCCTTGCGCTGATCCTGAAATGAATGGAACGATACTGCGCAGTACCACTACCGCCTAATTTCAGTCGTTTCGTAAAATTCATGCCGTCCGAAGCTGTCTTGGCATGAGGTTCAATAACGACGGTTTTATCCGCGGTAGCAGTGACAAGAAAATCCCCAAACTTGACTGAAGAGGTGAGCGTTTGGTTTTCGAGCTCTGAAACATTTAGCTCTTTTGTTACTGGGCCAGCGAATGATAAAAGAACTGCTGCAAGCAAGACAAGGATTAGAAAAAATCGCCTCATCATCGCACCCCCTAAAAGCTTGATTAACCAGTAGTTAAGACAATTTTCCACACTACGAATAATTATATGAGTGTTACGATTTTTGTCAACATTTGTAACCTGCGATGATGCTTCGCATGGAAATCTTGATAAATAAAAACAAAACGGTACAAACCTATGGGGAAAGTTTTCACGCGATCAAGGCAAAAATCAAATCATTCACATTAGTACCCGTAGGTCCAGTCTTTATAAGCCCATTTGACAAATTCAAAGCACTATATGCATCGTTGTTGTCAAGCAGTTTAAGTGGATTACAGCCAGCTTTCTTAATTTTCTCAACTGTTTTGCCATCAACAATTCCACCTGCTGCATCAGTAGGCCCATCCGTTCCATCAGTTCCAACTGAGGCAATAACTATTCCTTCTAAACCTGCTATTTCAATTGCAGCAGATAAGGCAAGTTCTTGGTTCCTGCCACCCTTACCAGTTCCCTTAACATGAACAACCGTTTCGCCACCTAGTATCAATGCGGCTGGTTTCTCGATTGGCCTGTTGCTGAAAAGGACTTCCTTTGCAATGCTTGCTAAAAATCTCCCGGCTTCTCTTGCCTCACAGTTCAGGGTGGTTGTCAGTACCAAAGTGTTATAACCTAAAGACTTTGCGGCTTTTTCCGCAGAATCACAAACAATTTTCACACTACCCACTAAATAATGTTGTACGTTTGTTATGGTTTTTGGTGTTTCTTCTAGAAGGTGCTTCCTAAGTTTTTCATTTATCTTCAAATTGTACCTTTGAATGATTTCCAAAACTTGTTCAGTTGTAGTTGTATCTGGGTACGCGGGGCCCGAAGCTATGCTGTCAAGTCTGTCACCAAGAACATCCGAAAGAACCAACGCAATTATCTTTTTTGGATAAACAAACTGAGCAAATTTGCCGCCTTTGACAAGAGATAATCGTTTCCTAATCGCATTTATCTCAGTTATATCTGCACCAGAGGCAAGGAGATCCTTTGTAATAGCTTGAAGTTCTGGCAGAGTAACATCGTCATGGAGTTTTTCGAAAAGACTGGATCCACCCCCGGATATCAAAAGCAATATCTTGGCCGAGTGATTAAGGTTTGAAATCAATTCTAAAGCTCTGCTTGTGGCTTTCAGCGTGTTCTCGTCTGGCACAGGATGACCGGCTTCATAAACTTCAAATTTCTCTATTGCGCCCAAACTATGCTCGTATTTTGTGATTACAACACCTTTCGTAATTTTGTCCGCTAAAACCTCGTAAGCTGCTTTTGCCATTCTCCAGGCTGCTTTGCCTATTGCAAGGACAAAGAACTCTCCATCCAAATTTAAATTCGAAAGCTGAGACTTTACAGCCATGTCTGGCAAAACAGAATCTATTGCATTCTTGATAATCAAATTTCCATCGCTAATTAGATCGCGTGCTCGCAAACAACTCCCTCCTTTTACACGCTTGCTCTATCAGCAAAAACAACTCCATGCATTCGCAGTAGTCAACTATCGATATAATGTACGGGCAAAGTGGAATTCGCATAAGGCATAATCAAAATATCTGCATCTGTTCCCTTTATTTTCAGCGCATTATCAAAAGCTTCTTGAACAGAATCAAATGGTTGCATGAAGATGTCTTCAATGATTTTGGGATCCATTCCCGAACAGACAAAGATTTGAGCTTTCTTCAAAACTTTGCAAAATCCCACTGCCTTGTGTCCACCCAGTAAAAAGTTTTCCTTAATCCACTGCAACGGTTCATCCACACTTTTGGCTCTTTTCATCCATTCTTCAAAAGTTTTTTCTCCAAAACCCTCCCGACATTCAGCAACAAGAATTATTATCCCGCCTGGCTTAATCGCCTGAAAAGCATTTTCTAATCCTTTTTGTGCTTGGTAGAGATTTATATCTTTTGGATAGCCTCCACATGATGCAATTACGATATCATATTTCCTTTTTATTGGAACTTTGTACATCTTGTCGATATACCTTGTTCCCTGTCTATGTGCAGCAATTGGATCACCTGCCACAACTTTAACAATTTCTTTTTTGCTGTTCAGTACTGCATTCACAATGAATTTAACCCCTGCCATTTGTCCAGCCTCGTCTATATCTTCCCTCACAGGATTTCCATCAGTTCTTCCTGCGGTTGCACCGTCAAGCAACATGAGTGAGTGATTGATTTCAATCGTTCTCTTACTACAAACACCAGGCAGCAATGCCTTGTTTCCTCCGCTATATCCTGCAAACCAATGCAATTCCAGATTCCCTGTTGCAATTATGAAATCCGACTCGGCAACGACTTTAAAAACATCCACAGGTGTTCCTCTTTTGGTCTTTCCAATTTGTACGCAGTCTGATATATCATGGTTTAAGCATTCAACAGCTTTGTAAACTTCATCACCAACTGTTTTTTTCATTTCTTCACAGGTCATTTTCCGATGAAAACCAAGACCAAATACAATCTTTACTTGTTGAAGATTTAGACCAGCTCCCACGATATCTTCAAGAATCGGTGGAAGCAGAATATGCGAAGGACAAGGTCTCGTAATGTCGCTTACAAGGATGGTTATTGTTCTAGTCTTTTGACTTTTCAACAGTTCCTCAAGTGTCGGACTTGCTATAGGATTTCTGAGGCTTTGATATACCTCGTTTGCTGGATTTAGTACGCCTGGCAATTCTTCCTTGGGTAACAAAACATCGACGTTCTTCACTTTCAGTGGGATTTCTAACTTTACATATCTCTCGCCACACTTCAGTTCATACTGATTTTTCAACGTCATGCCCCCTATCAAAGCATAGACGAACATACTAATTTTTATCAAACATTATGGTAACTTAATCATTCCTCCATTTACCAACACGTTCTCAAGTAGTCTTCCTCCGTCCACTCTTTCCGTTATTTTTGCAAATAACTGATCATCTGGCAACGGATTTTGAGCTATACCTTGTTCTATCGCCTTTTTCGCTACGGCAAAGGCCTCTTCAATGAAAACTTCTTTTTCCTCCATCGTTGGCACAATGTATTCTTCGTGAATACCCTTTCTATAAGCAAAATCTGCTATTGCTTGAGCAGCTGCAATGCACATTTCGTCAGTTACCTTTTTCGCTCTGACATCCAAAACACCACGAAAGATTGCTGGAAATCCAAGAGAGTTGTTGACTTGATTTGGAAAATCACTTCTGCCAGTCGCTACTATTCTTGCACCAGCTTCCTTAGCTTCCCATGGCCAGATTTCTGGAACGGGGTTCGCTCCAGCAAAAACAATTGCATCCTTGTTCATAATCTCAATCCAGTCCTTTTCGATCACTCCAGGCCCACTCTTTGAGTATGCAATACAAACATCGGCACCTTTGAGTGCATCTGGGATTTTACCTGAGATGTTATGACTGTTTGTCTTCGCCCACATAGTTTTAAGAGGCTCACCAAATTCGTCTAACCTCTCTCTGTTTATTATTCCTCGTGAATCACATAAAACAACGTTGCCGAGATCAACATTCATTTTTTCAAGAAGTTTCACAAATGCATAATTTGCGCTCCCGGCGCCAATCAAAGCTATTTTGATATCGGTAATTCTCTTATTGACTATTCTAAGCGCATTAATTAATGCAGCAAGCGTTACAGTTGCCGTTCCCTGTTGATCGTCATGAAAAACCGGAATAGAAAGCTCGTTTTGAAGTCTTTCAAGCAATAAAAAACATTTTGGACTTTCAATATCCTCTAGATTTATCCCTGCAAGTGATGGTGCAATCCATTTGCAGAACATCACTATTTCATCAATATTCTTTGTTCCTATGCATAGTGGAATAGCATCAACTCCACCTAAGTATTTAAAAAGCAAAGCTTTACCTTCCATAACAGGCAAACCTGCTTCTGGTCCTATGTCACCAAGTCCCAACACTCTTGTTCCATCACTTATTATTGCTATCGTGTTCTCTTTATTGGTATATTCATACACCTTAGTTGGATTTTTAACTATTTCCTGACAAACTTTAGCGACACCTGGGGTGTACCATATCGCAAAGTCATCGTATGATCTGACAGGAACTTTTGGAGCTGTTTGAATCTTACCTTTGTAAAAAGGATGAAGAATCAAAGCGTCTTTTGATGGTTGTTCAGCATTTCTTAAGAGCTTTTCAACTCTGTCGATTTCTTGCATGGTTCTCACCTCCATGGTTGTGCTTGATGCGTTGAACTTTGGTGATGCTGCCTACTACATATTATACTTTTTCTGTGATCAAGAAAATTCAGTACCATAATTTTTTCTCCAGTAACTTACGATGTGATCATCTATTTTTGCCATACCATGGATAAATCAAGCCATGGTATAATAAAATTAAAATACCAAGCTAACTGTTTCTAATTAAAAGTTTTTGTTAAACATCTCAAACTTCTAGGCAGACCAAGAGAGACTCACAGTTAATAAGCCAAAATTGTAATGTTTTAGTTTCATAAATTCAAATAATGATAAAATTCCAGCTTGGGAGGAAGGTACGATGGGAATCCGGTTCAAACTGATAAGCATAATCGTACTACTAGTGGTCCTAACTGCTGGTATTGTGACTGTCACAAATCTTTTTGAACTAAGAGAACAGACTGCAGCTTTTGCAACAGATGCTTTGATGCAAAAAGTAGACAAAGAGGCCATGAATCTCGAAAACTGGCTTCAAAGCAAGTTCATATTACTTAGCACGATTTCAAGAGACTTTGAAACACTTTTAATGCTTTTTGATGAAAAAGTTGTAAGTATGATGCTAAAAACTAGACAAGATCAATTACAACCCCAAGGGTTTATTGACTGGTTCATGGCAAATTCTCAGGCGAAAGCCTACACACTGAGCGATAAGGTTTTAGATTTGTCGAGTTATGATTTTGTCAAAGCTATTCTTGAAGAAGGCAAGTCATATTTTCTCACCACAAATGCTAGCTGGGATGGAATCAACGCAATAATTTTTGCTGTACCTATTTATTCATACGATGGAACTGCAGGAGGAATCTTTGGGGCTGTCCTGAGTCAGGAAGCATTGCAAAATATCGTATCATCAATTAGCTATGGTCGAACTGGTTATGCTTTTGTCACAGATTCAAATAAGAAAATAATTGCACATCCCAAAAAGGAGTACATATCAAAAAAACCGGCAGAAGTCTCTTCAGCATTGAAAGTTCTTGAAGAGAAATTAGAAGAAAAAGCCCTTTCACATACTACTTACGTTTTGGATAATTCAAAGCGCTTTGTTGTAATGGCGCCTATCAAGACGGCAAACTGGATGCTTTGTTTGGGAATCTTGGAGTCAGAACTCAACGAACCTTTTATTGCATCACTCAAGGCTAGTCTTTTAACGACTGCCATTGCGATCGCGATCAGCATAGTTATAGGTTTCTTCTTTGGAAGAAATTTAACCAAACCGATACTTGGTTTGGCTCAATTTTCTAAGAAAGTTGCTTCTGGCGATCTTACTGGAAAACTTGAAACAAAAGCTAAGGATGAAATAGGACAATTATCAACCACTTTTGATTCTTTAATCAAAAACATTAAAGAAAGCGTTGAAAAAATTCTTGAACTTAGAGGAGGGGTAGACCAGTTTGCAAGAAAATTGGTTGACAACATTCAGAACACAACTCAGCTTGCAGAAGAAGTTGACCAACTTACTGATGAAACAACAAAATTGGTTGGTGAGATATCTGATTCAGTGACTGAGGTTAACAGTGGGATTGAGGAAATATCCTCTGGAGCCGAAAATGTTGCCAAAAGCGCTGCAAAGCTTGCAGAAAGCGTGGAGAAGTTAAAACAAACTGGTCAAAGAACAAGTAGTTCGATGCAAAAGCTTGCTGAAAACGTTCGCCAAACAGCCAAAGCAGGAGAAGATTCAATGTCAATTATGGGAAAACTGCTTCAAATGTCACAAGAAATAGAAACCGTAACAGCAACAATTTACAGTATAGCCGAACAGACCAACCTGTTAGCTTTAAACGCTGCAATTGAAGCAGCGAGGGCAGGCGAAGCTGGTAGAGGATTTGCGGTCGTCGCTGATGAGATAAGAAAATTGGCAGAGGAGAGTAGAAAATCAACTCAGACTATTTCGGATACCTTGAAAGAAATAAGAGACTTAACATCTGCAGTTGCATCTGGCGGTAATTATGTTGTGAGTCAGCTCAGAACTACCAGTCAAAGCATGCAAGAAGCAGAGGCAGAGA
>JBEPZZ010000087.1:0-6528 GCA_041640575.1 Pseudothermotoga sp.
GGCAACGGGCGGCAATGGCGTGGCATCAAGGAGGCAGTACAGCCACTCTGTTCGGGCAAAAGGGGATGCTGGCGTTGCGGCAGAAAGCTTATCCAGAAGCACTGGTATGGTTCAGGCGGGCTGCCGCGTTGAGTCTTGACACATAAGTGCTATTGTCGTATATTGACCTACGGCGAAGTAATTCTATAGAAGTTATCCTGAGTTGTTTAGCAAGTATTTCAGCCAGCCTTTGCTCTTCTAGATCCGTTGCTGGAGCATATTAGCTGTTACCTTGAATACATTTTAGCAAAGGAACTTTGTCAAACAATTGGTAATAATGAACTTATCTAAAGGTGTTGCGGTATATAACGTCTGGTCTGATTGAGCAGAATAGCCAGTGACCTAAAAATAGAATAACAGCATAGCATAGTTGCATGGACTCTTCATCACTAAACTAACTGATTAACGATTCTCATCACAATGGTAACGTTATGAGAGTAGCCTTTGTAACTAACTTTTGTCCACATTACCGAGTTAAAACCTTTGAGACTCTAGCTCGCTATTATAAGGTAGACTATTATTTCTTTTCTGCCGGTGATGAGTGGTACTGGCAGCAACAGCATGGTGTGAGAGGTGGAAATTTCCACTACAAGTATTTGCCTGGATTTCTGCTAGGGAGAACAAGAATTACTCCCACGCTTCCTTATCTGCTCTGGCAAAGTAATTATGATGTGTATGTTAAATGTATTTCAGGCCGTTTTGCTTTACCTATCACATATCTGGTCGCTCGTACCAAGAGGAGACCATTTATTTTATGGACCGGTGTCTGGATGCGTTTGCGCAGCCCATTTCATCGTTTATTCTTTCCAGTCACGCGCTACATTTATCGCCATGCTGATGCAGTCGTCGTGTATGGAGAACATGTGAAGCGTTATCTGGTAAGTGAAGGAGTTGGTTCCGAGAAGATCTTTGTTGCTCCTCATGCTGTTGATAATGACTTTTATGGTCAGTCAGTATCTGAAGCTGATAAAATGGCAATGTTCCAGAAACTTGGGATTGATCCGAAGCAGAAGGTAGTCTTGTATCTAGGTCGCTTAGAAGCGGAAAAGGGGCTTTCCTACCTAGTAGATGCGTTTGCAACAGTTAAAGAGAATTCTGCAGTTCTTGTTTTAGCTGGGGAAGGGCGAGAGCGTGCACACTTGGAACGAATGGTTTCTGAGAAAGGCTTAACTAGACATGTAATCTTTGCCGGATATGTTCCGGTTGATCAAACATTACCCTTTTATGCTATCTCTTGGGTAAGTGTGTTACCATCGGTTACAACTTCTACTTCGAAAGAACCTTGGGGATTAGTAGTTAATGAGGCCTTCAATCAAGGTGTGCCGGTAATTGTAACAGACGCTGTAGGGGCTGCTGCAGGTGGTTTAGTGAAAGATGGAATTAACGGTTTTATAGTACCGGAACGAAATGCTAATGCGTTGGCTCATGCGCTCCGAAAAGTTCTCAGTGATCCGGCACTTCGCGAACAACTAAGCAAGAACGCTGTTAGCAGTATTACCAATTGGGATAATGAGCGAATGGTTATGGGTTTTCGTCAGGCTATTCAGTATGTGGTAATGAAGAAAAGAGACTAGCAAAAGATATTCACCGATTGTTGGCGAAGATTGCTGGAGGACGTTTGTAGTTTAATCACTGTAGGCAAAGGCAAGGAGAACATATTTATGATCAAGTTGGGATTACTTCTTGGAACAGCTCTCAGTAATCCGCGTGAATTTGTGGACCGTCTTGAAGCCGTTCTGACAGTTAAGCTTGATAATTACTATAGTAAGACTAAGACAGACCGATATTCGAGCCAATCGGCAGAGGATGTGCTGTCGACGTTGAGTTTAGCATTAGCTCAACCCCTAAGATGGGATGGTTTGGAAGAGATTACTACTTCCGTTTGGGAAAAAGTGGAGGAATTAGAACATAAAGCTCCTTTTACGACAGCTCATCATGGCGATACACTTCTGGCAAAAGTGTGCTACGCCGCTTGCCGTTTGCTAAAGCCAGAAGTAGTAGTAGAAACTGGTACTGCATATGGTGTCAATTGATTTGCCTCCCATAGCCAGGCATGCTGATTACTACGCTGGCTATCTAATTCCTGAGAACCTTAAAGATCGCTGGACGTTATATCGTGGTACGAGTAAGCGAGTGTTGCCAAAGCTTCTTTCGCAGCTGGGGAAAGTGGATATGTTTGTACACGATAGTCTACATACGTATTGGAATATCCGTCGTGAGCTAGAGTTGATTAGTCCTTATCTGAGCCGTCCCTCTATTGTTATTGCTGATGATATACAAGATAACAGTGCTTTCTTAGAATGGGTTAAACGCGAACAACCTACCCATTGGGCGGCCTTTCGAGAAGAGTGGAGAGATTCGTTAGCAGGATTTGCAGTATTCGTGTGAAATTGTTAGCTATCACTAGTTGTTACTTTGTTTTGAGGAGTGATGTAATGCGAGTATTGCTTGTTCATAATTCGTATCAGATGCCAGGTGGAGAAAATAGTGTTTTCAAAAATTTATATCGTATTCTTAAAAGGGTTGGACAAGAAGTTGATGTCTACTCTCGTCACAATCTAGAGATACAGGATTTTAGTATTCAGCATAAAGTTTTTGCAGGAATAGAGTCTTTTTTCTCACTGCGGACTTGGCGTGAAGTGCAAGAAATTGTTCGGAAGAGGAAAATTCAGGTCGCAATTGTTCAGAATGTGTTTCCTTTAATTTCTCCCTCAGTATACTATGCCCTGAAGGCTGTGGAGGTACCAATAATCCAATTGGTTTATAACTACAGGATTGTCTGTCCCGATGCTCATCTTTTCACAGGTGGTCAAATTTGTGAGCGATGTGTGAGAGGTAACTATTGGCATGCTGTGATGAGGAAGTGTTACAAACAAAGCCTCATTGCAAGTGGTTGGTATGCTGGCATTCTGGGTATGCATCGTCTAATACGTACATTTGTCCGGAAAGTTGACAGATTTGTAGTCCCTGATCATTTCATGGCTTCACGGCTTGTAGCCGGTGGAATTCCTGCAGAAAAGATTCGGAAAAACGTTAACCCTTTTTTCGTTGAAGACTATCAGCCAAGTTACGAATCTGGAAATTTCATTTTGTACATTGGTCGGCTTATCAAGCAGAAGGGGGTTTTCACTTTGGTTAAGTCTGCCTTGGAGCTGCCCTCTAATGCTCCTCCGATTTATATTGCGGGTGATGGTGAGGAACGTGAAAGATTAGAATCGCTTATCTCTAGTCTAGGTTTGCAAGATAGAGTTAGATTATTGGGGCCAAAATGGGGTGCTGAGGTACAGCAATTGATGCGCGAGAGTATGTTTGTAGTGGTGCCATCTGAATGGTATGATAATCTTCCATTAGTTATATGTCAATCGTATGCTATGGCAAAACCTGTTATTGCATCAAATATTAATGGTATTCCTGAGTATGTAGAAAATGAAGTAGATGGTTTACTATTCCAACCAGGGGATGCAAATGAGTTGGCGAGGTGTATTAACCGGTTGAGCCAAGATCTTTCACTGCGTATGCAAATGTCACTCAATGCACGACGTAAGGCAGAAAAAATGTTTGATTTTCAATCATACTGGAGAAAAATGGATGCTATAATCCAGGAAGTTGTGTCATGAAAGGGGGTAAGATATGCCTCTGGGCGAGGAGCATTTTGCAAAGATTTCTTTACGAAAGCATGATCGTTTAAGTAATTATACACCGGGTAGTAATCTTCGTGTTGAAGCAGCCGCTCGTATTTTGCGTCCAGGTCAAAGATTACTAGACGTCGGATGTGCTGATGGTTTGCTTGGCACAATGGTATGCAGTCAATTTGGGGAAATCTATGGTGTTGATATTTCAGAACGAGCTGTTGAATTAGCTCGGCAAAGAGGGGTAAAAGCATATAAGGTTAATCTGAACGTGGATAAGTTGCCGTTCGACGAAGGTTATTTTGATAGTGTCGCCTGTCTAGGTACCCTACAGCTTGTTTATGACCCTGTGTTTGTGTTGAGCGAGTTGCACCGCGTATTACGAACCGGCGGTGAACTTGTATTAACTGTTGCAAATATGCGCACATACAGAAGAATTTTTAAACTCGTTATTCTGGGTGACTTTCCCAAGACTTCGGATGACATAGAGGCCTATGATGGTGGTACTCTTCATTATTTTTGTTATCGTAATCTCGAGTTATTATTGCGGAATAGTGGTTTTCAAGTCAATTTTCGTAAAGGAATCTTCTGTCGTCCTCAAATTTTGGAGAAAATACCTGACTGGAAATGGATAGGAAAAATAAAAGCTGAATTCATAGGTGCTGAAATATTTGTCCGTGCGGTGAAAGTTGCTGCATAATGATAGGAAAGAGGGCTGAGCTGTGGATCAAAACCTGACGCCCAAAAGCTTTGTTGGCATCACGCTTGGTGGTGTTTTTCTTATATTTGCGCTTGTTATAATGTTTTTTCCGCTATATGGTTTGGTTGCGTCTGGATTTTTACTAGCTATCTTGTTTACTCTTTACTTTGTATTATCTCCAATCAAATTTGTTTTGATTTTCTTAACTACTAAACCTTTAATAGATCTTACGTGGCGATGGTCTTTTCCGATGTTGGGAAGACAAGAAATAAACATCCAGGCTTTGATCGGAATTTGGGCACTTGCTATCATCGGATTGTTGTCCATACTTCAAACTAAGAGGTTAGTCCTGAAAGCGGAATTGATAGTGTTTCTGGCTCTCGCTTTTTCTTCAGTATTGGTTTCAATTAGTATTGATAATATTAACGAGTTACTACGATTATTTGTAGGTGTATCCTTTTTTTTCGTGGCGGGGTATGTTCTTGATAATGAAGAAATGTTTGATCGCTTTGTACAATGGTTGATTGTCAGTGTGTCCATTCCAGTGAGCTTGTCATTTCTGCAATTTCTAGGAGTGCTACCTTTTGAGTACTGGGATTATTTGGATTTTGAACAAGTTGGTCGAGTCAGTGGTACGTATCAGCATCCTGTCAATCTCACCATATTGCTAATTTATACCATTCCAATGGCATTTTACTTGCTATGTAAACTGAATTCATGGTATTACCGGTTATTTTTGTGGTTGTTCATAGGTTTGTCTTTGGTGGCAATGCTTCTGACATACCATCGTGTGTCGTTGTTTGTGGTAAGTCTAGGAATTATCTTGTGGATGGTACTTGTTAAAAGGTATAAAGTAGCGCTTCTAATTTTCTCATTATATGTTGTTGTGATCTTTTTGTTTTTCGATCGTATTTTGACGTTGTATTCAAGCGCTTTTGATCTTCTGGAGGGTAAAGTATCATTTTTTGACGTAGGCTTTCTCCGTGGACGAGGTGTGAATTGGTATCTATTCCTCAATACGCTTTTTAGTTCTCCACCTTGGTTTTGGATCATTGGCCGTGGTGGATCGTTTGCAGAGGGATTTGTGCCAGGTTATGGATATTGGTCTTTTGATGAGCCGCATAACGATTTTATTCGAATTCTACACGCCTACGGTGTGGCTGGACTAGGTATGTATATCCTGGTATTGCTCTCTTTCTTTTGGATGAGTATACAGCTACGTTGTTTGGAAGACAATTTTAGTCGCCTACTAGGAAACTTGATGATAGTGTTTTTGGGAAGTATTGTGATTATGAGTCTTACTATTGAGCCTACGCGATATCCGACAATGGCCTGGTACCTGTTCACAACAGGATCAGTAATAACTATTCGATATCGTAGAATGGTAAAAAGTAAAGTGGTTTGATGAGTCAGGGTTAAAATTTGTTAACCAATTTAGTATAGGTTCTTATCTGAGTGGTATTATGGAAGAAAAAACTATAGTAACATCCTGTTCTGATCGATCTTCAGTAATAACACCACCCACAGTAAACATTTTGTCAATTCCAATCTATGCTCGCGACATTCCCAGTGCTGTCACTCTCCTTTTGGACGTATTGCAGCGTGCGGAGAACGAACCAGTGCGGTGCGTAAGCGCTACGAGTGCTCACGGTTTAGTTACTGCACGTCAAGATCCCCAGTTTGCCGCGACCCTGAGGCAGTTCTGGCTCAATCTGCCCGATGGGATGCCGCTCGTGTGGATGGGACATTTGAAAGGGGCAACCGCAATGCGGCGTTGCTATGGCCCTGATCTCTTCGCGGCACTGATGAAGGCGACGGCTCCACTTTCTGCAGTGCGTCATTATCTGTGCGGCGGGCGTCCCGGCGTGGCAGAGGATTTGCGAGACGTCTGTGCACGCAAATTCGGTAACCTCCATGTGGTTGGCACGAGTAGCCCACCTTTTCGTCCGTTGACGGCGATGGAGTTTCGAGCGCTAGGGGCAGAGATTGATCAAGCAGCTGCGCATGTCGTTTGGGTCGGGATCAGCACCCCGCGGCAAGAACGGTTTGCGCTCGAACTTGCACGGTTCACACGGGCACGACTGATCATTACGGTTGGGGCAGCGTTTGATTTTCATACTGGTCGGGTCAAGCAAGCAGCGTTGTGGATGCAGCAGCGGG
>JBEPZZ010000088.1:0-5737 GCA_041640575.1 Pseudothermotoga sp.
AATTGAGAAATCATGAGGAGCTAGATCCCATAAAACGTTGACATCATTTTGAAATAGACCTAAATTAACCCTCACCGCATCATAGTAGTAGATTTCACCTAACTCGCCTTGATCAATAAATTCCTTGATCTTGCGCACCGGGCCACTATAAATAAAAGTATGATCTACCATAAGAACCAAGTCTTTCCTCTTGGCCAGTTCAATAAGCTCTTTAGCTTCTTCGGTAGTGCGTGTCATCGGTTTAGTCACTAAGACGTGCTTGCCCGACAGCAGAGCTTCCCGCGCAATTTCAAAGTGAGTTGCCACAGGTGTCACTATAACTACAGCATCGATCTTCGGATCATGAAGAATTTCCAAAGCATTTGTAGTTGTTCTAATTTTAGGATAAAGACTTTTGATATACTGTAATCGCTCCAATCTCAAATCTGCAACACTTACCACTTCACAATCCGGAATTTTATAAAAGTTGCGCACGAAATTTGGACCCCAGTAACCGCATCCAATTACTCCAATTTTAATCATTGCTTTTCTCTATTATGTTTTTTATTCTAATTTTCCTCTTACTTTAGCCGCTTCGCCGTATACTAAAGTTTCAGGAGGAACATCTTTCGTAACAATAGACCCCATTCCCACTAAAGATCCTTTACCAATTCTTACCCCACACCGGATAACAGATCCCGCGCCAATCGATGCAAAATCCTCAACAATTGTAGGAATTATTTCATATTCTTTTATCTGCTCACCTTTTTCATCACAAGCTTTTGGCTTGATATCGTTCGTAAATATAACATTAGGCCCAATAAAAACACACTCGCCAATTGTTACACCTTCCGGTATAAAAACAAACGGTTCAATTTTCGTATTTTTTCCAATTTTAACACCTTTCCTTATCTCTACGAAGGCTGATATTTTTACATTATCTCCGATCTCGGCACCATAAATATTAACATTACTCCAAAGAACAACCCCTTCTCCGAGAATGCTATTTTTGATAAGAATGTTATATTCGGGGATATGGATATCTGTAGGAATGTTATCAGGTACTTCGTAATTTTCACCTCTAATTTTAATTATCGCCATCTTTTTACCTCAAAAATTTATTTTTGATAAAAATTTTTCAATCTCTTGTACCACATAAGTAATTTCTCTTTCCGTTAGCTCTGGGTACATAGGCAGTGAGAGAATCTCTTGACTATATCGCTCGGCCACTGGAAAATCACCTGCTTGATATCCGAGATATTTTAAAGCCGGAGTTAAGTGCAAGGGTTTAGGATAATGAATTCCTGTTTGAATCCCACGCTCTTTTAAATAGTGTTGAAGTTCATCTCGAACATTCCCCTCAATTCGAACAACGTAAAGGTGATAGACATGAGTAGATCCATTAAGTACATTGGGAGTAATAACACGTGGAATTTTCGAAAGTAGTTCATTGTAAAGTTGAGCATTTTTTTGTCGTTGTCTATTCCATTCATCAAGGTGCTTAAGCTTTACTAATAAGACGGCAGCCTGAAGAGTATCTAGCCGGCTATTGTAGCCCACTAAGTCATGCTGATATTTTACGATTCCACCGTGATTCCGGAGTTTTCTCACAGTGAGCGCAATTTCATCATCATTGGTAACTACAGCGCCGGCGTCACCATAAGCACCTAGATTCTTCCCAGGATAGAAGCTAAAACATGCTACATGTCCCATAGAACCTACTCTTTGACCATTATAAGTAGCTCCGTGGGCTTGAGCTGCGTCTTCAATTACATAGAGATTGTATTTCTTTGCGATCTCTAATATAGAATCCATTTGAGCAGGTTGACCATAGAGGTGAACCGGGATAATAGCTCTTGTGCGAGGCGTAATTTTAGCTTCAATTTGTGTCACATCAATGTTATAGGTGTGTGGATCGCAATCAACAAAAACAGGTGTAGCACCAACATGGACAATGGCTTCTGCTGTCGCAATAAAAGTATTAACAGCTGTTATAACCTCATCACCGGGACCAATACCTAAAGCTTTAAGAGCTAGTATCAAAGCATCGGTGCCATTAGCTACGCCAATAGCATGGCGCACGTTACAAAAGTTTGCGAAAGCTTCTTCGAATTCTTGCACTTGGGTTCCTAAGATAAAAGCACTACTAGCAAGAATCTCTTCAAATTTCTTTTGTATCTCTGTCTGGAGAGCTTGATATTGTACACGTAGATCAACAAAGGGAACATGCATTTTAGAATTCCTCTATTTTTTAGTTTTTGATATAATTAACTTACCAACCCTGCTGAAATCATAATCACCCTGTGGATCTGATGCCAACTGTTAATTAAAAGAAAAGACACACTCGGACACCAGAATAAACTTTGCATAATACATATGGTATTTCCTTAGTAAGCCTGCCCAGACGTCAGTAAGTTGCGGATGAATTCCTTATAAACAATCTTTGTGCGCGCCCAGCGGATCGTTTCATAAACTTCCCAAGCTTGGCTTGCTAATTGATCACGCCTTTGTGGGTCTTTTAACAGCGCAATGGCTTTGCGCGCTAAATCCTCTGGATCACCAGGTCTAAAAAATATGAGATGACGTTCATCAAAATATGCTCGGATTCCCGGTGTATCTGCAGCAAGGACAGGCTTTTTTAAAGCTACATATTCAAAAAGCTTATTTGGAGACATTAACTCTGCATATCCATCTTTAAGTATCGGAACAACACCTATCGAGGCTTGGGAGATGTAATTCCGTACCTCTTCTATAGGAACTCTACCTGTGAAAACAACATTTTGTTGTAATCCTTTCTCGATAACCTCCTTCTTTAAATCTTCCAAGAATTCCCCGTCACCAACGATATATACTTTTACAGAATATTCCTTCAAAATATAGGGAAGCGCTCTAATTAACACCTGAGTCCCGTAACGTTCCACGATTGTTCCGTGTGTTAGCAAAACCGGTTGCGAAACATTGTCATTATGTTGTTGGACGCTCTCGAAAAAGATAGCTTCATCAGGAGCGTTTGGCACAATTACATAAGGCTTGTTGATCCCTCGCTGTTTCAATATAGAGGCTAACAGGGGGTTAACAACGATAATCTGATGTGCAAACCAAACAGACAATTTTTCTTCTACTTTGACAAGGCGAACTAGCAAAGAAGAACCTGCAAACTTGAAACGCGAAGCAAAGAATTCCGGCATCAATTCATGCATATCTAAAATAACCTTTGCACCCAGCAAACGAGGTAGCAAAGCTGCAAACACTAGAAAATTAGGTATATTATTTACCTGCACAAGATTATACCGCTGCTTTAAGTGAAGAACAGATACTTTTAAAAGTGCCCTAATGAAAAAGTTGAGGTATTCAAATATGTAATGTAATAGACCTCGACGTTGATGGCGTACAGGCAAACGATAAACTTTTGCTCCGTGCCAAACTTCAAAAGGCTGCTCACCTTTATCGCGCAGGCAGATAACATCAACCTTATAGCCTTCTTCTAATAGTGCACAAACTTCCTTCCTGACACGGGGATCTTGGGGAAAGTACCCGTGGCGGATCACACAGATCCTTACTTCATCGGCATTCATAAGCCTTCCCCTCTAATGTAATTCTTTTGATTGATAAGCTGTTCATAAAGGCGCAAATATTTGCGGGAAGTCTGCTCTAATGATAATCCTAACTCCAAAATGCGCGCTCTCCCTTGGGTTGGCTGGCCAAATTGCAAGGCTTGCTCAATCTTTTCAGCTATATCTTTCGGATCAGGCGCACACAGAAAATAGCCCGGTGTGTCGCCAAAGATTTCTCGAACATCTCCAACATCGGTCGAAACCATAGGACGGTTACACGCCATTGCTTCCTTGACAACCATCGGCGAAGCCTCGAAACGCGAAGTTTGTACTATGACATCAGCAGCATTCATATATGAAGGCATTTGGTCATGTGGGATAAAACCACCGGTGATTACGTGTACAGGCCGTTTTAAGTAAGCTAAGCTTTGTTGAAAAAGTTCGAAACCTTTATTGAAGTCCCTCTTGGGATCGGCTGGAAATAGAATAATTTGTTCAAATTGAGGTAATCCCAATTCCTTGCGAGATTCAACAAGATCTTTCGGGCGAAAAAGTTCAGTGTTAACCCCAGGTGGGATAACTTCATAAGGCCCTTCATATCCAATAACCTGTGGTAGACGACGTTCTACCGATACCACAAAATCAGCCATCTGCAAGGCCCAGCGTTTTAAGCGCTTAGAATACACAAATTGTTTAAGAAAATCAGCTTTTGGATCCCTGAGATCCTTTGGTAAAAAAGCTTCCCCTTCATGAATTGTAAAAATTATGGGGGGACAGTTGTGTACCAATTGACGCACAAGTGCTAATTGATAAATACAATAACTGTGCTGTGCGTGTATAATATCGTAGTTTCCAGCACGAATTTGTCGTATAAGCGCTGGCAGTTTCATAAGATAAGCTGCCCGTGTGCGCTTTGGATTAGTGAAGAAAACATCTACTTCGACATCAAATTTACGTAAGGCTTCAACATGCTCTTGTACAAAGATTCCATAGAATGGGGATTCCGACGTAGGATACATATTAGTGACAACTAGGACTCTCATTTGTCATATTAAAGATACATTTTAAAAAGCAACTGCGCTATCTGCTCAAGCAAATATTCTGGAATCTCACCGCCAGATAATTTTAAGTGATAGTTTTGGTATTCCTGATAAAGATATTGGCTTTTCTCTAAGTAATCAGGCAATGGTAAAGTAGCACCTCGCTTGAGGGTTTCTTCCTTATTTATCCATACCAAAATGCTTAGATCAGGTTTTAGTGCAAGCTTCATAACCCATCTGGCCGGTGTGAATTTATAGAGTATGGCCAAATCAACAGCAGCGTCCACAGTATATCGGTCAAAGATGTGAATACCTCCAATTATCTTTGCCCAAAGTAGGCGCAACCAAAGTCGCGCTAAGAAATCACCAGCGAGTACGTATCCCCATAAAGTGCGTAAACGTGGATAACGCTCCAAAAAGCGCTTGGCAATAACTTGCTTTGAGCTAGAAGCTTGAGTGGTTTTGAGAGCTGGAGTATGACTTATGATTCGACTCATCAAAATCAATGGCGTTTTAATAATTTCAAGCCCTTTTGAATAACCTAACCGAATCCAGTGATACCGTGCGTGAATCTCAAAAGTATTCAGAAAATTTTGAAGATTGCGAGCAAGTGTAGTTTTACCAGCGCCATCAGGACCGCTCAAAGCAACAATAAAGCATTTTTTCCTTAGCAAGTGAGAAAATTTAACTTTGAGTGCAAAAAGGATCAATAAATATATTTCCTTTAGCTTTTGACCTATGCTTAAAGTTTGATCCTTTATGGTTTTTTTAAAACCAAGCCCTTTGCACAAGATTTTAGAAAGCCTCAAGGGTAAGGTAAGCGAGCGTTGAGATAATCTGTTGAAATAAAGGTTTAACAACTTAGGTAAGTTATCCTTGTTTAAGTCCGGTAGCCTTTCATTAAACATCTGTATGTTGAGCTGTTGACTTGCTAAAGCATAGATGAGTAATCCAAATCTCAAATCTTCATGCCAGCCGCGCTGAGCGGCTGACTTCCATATAGATTTCCAATCGATGTTGTTGTTGAGCGCTAGATAGGTATGATAGATATCACGTAGCTTAAGCTCCTTATCTTCGTATAGCCAGTGGGCTGTAGTAATCATCAAAATATGTTCAGCGGACGGATAAACAATGATTGAGTCTTCCTGTAGGCGTCGGCAAGAA
>JBEPZZ010000088.1:5747-6368 GCA_041640575.1 Pseudothermotoga sp.
TTAGAAAGTTATTAATCCACGCCACACCGGTATGAAGGTGGATAGGAAAGCCTATATATGGTTCCTTTATTTTGCGGAACAGCCTTTTGTAAGGTTCCCGTATGTGCAACAGCTCAACATAGCCTAACTGCTGTAGAACTTTAACAGCTTGGTCAGCCTGAGTATTAGGAACCAAGACATCGATGTTGTCACTCGTATAAGGAAAGTACCCCGGAGATTTGATCAATACAGCATTAATATTTGCTTTCACCCAAGCGGTAAACACTTCTGAATATGCATTGAGTGAGTAGTTGTAACGCTCCTGTTCACGCTGAAAGAAAGTTTCAAACTCAGGATGCTGACGTAATCTTTGTAAAGTTGGACCTTCGGGCAACACAGCGACAGGTACCCGATTCCTTCTAAGCAACATAATGAGCCTCTGCACGTCAATCTTATCAATATCAACCGGCGTTGGTTTTCCAAATACTAAAGCAATGGCTGTTTGTAATTCGTGATCTATTTGCATAGTTCCCATGCTTTTTTTAAAATGCTATGCGCTACGCTCTCCCAAGAATAAGGGAGAACTTTTTCACGAGTTTTTATTTGATCTGGTCGTAAGCTTAATGCCTGTTGAATACTCCG
>JBEPZZ010000089.1:0-6338 GCA_041640575.1 Pseudothermotoga sp.
TTTTTCAAAACGTTGATATGGCCAAACTGAAATCAAGCCTTTTTCTTGGTGGTAATAATCCACCAAAGTCTCGAGAGCATCCTCTCTCAACTCAACATCTGCATCCAAGAACACAAGCAAATCCCCCGAACTGTTTAGATAGCCATTCCAACAAGCCCATGTTTTACCGATCCAATCTTCTGGAGGATCAGAATTAAGAGATATCACCTTCACGCCATCAAAAGTTTTCGCGACATCAGCAGTTTCATCAGATGAGTTATCATCAACAACTATGATTTCATTAGGTGCCAGAGTTTGTTTTTGCAAACAACTCAAGATCTTGCTTATATTTGTTTCTTCGTTTCTTGCGGGAATTATTACCGAGATACTCAAATCGTTTTTTCTAAGCTTTCTAGGCTTCAAAAACTTGTAGCCCGAAAGTAAAATCCATCCAAAGGCGTAAGAAACAATTAGAAAAACTAGCCTAATCATAATTCACCTCCGACTGTTTAATGGATTAATCCAAATATATTTATACTATTTCCTCCGTAATATAAACTTCTGGTAAATATACAAAAATGTTTGCATGTTAAAATGTAAATGAGGTGAAATCTATGAATAAACCTTTGGATCATTTTGAAAGGTTTGTTCTCATTGAGAAAGGCACAGAACCACCTTTTAGCGGCAAATATTGGAATCATTTTGAAGAAGGAATATATACCTGCAGGAACTGTGGCATCCCGTTATACCGGTCAGAGGATAAATTCCATTCGGAATGTGGTTGGCCCAGCTTTGACGATGAAATACCGGGTGCGATTCATAAAAGCCTAGACGCTGATGGAGTTAGAACAGAGATAACATGCGCCAATTGCGGGGTTCATCTTGGTCACATTTTTGAGGGTGAAGGTTTCACACCAAAAAACATTAGGCACTGTGTGAACTCTGTTTCTTTGGTTTTTTTACCGAAAGGAACTAAACCAATAATCAACAGAATTTTCTTTGGCGCAGGCTGCTTTTGGGGAGTGCAACATCTTTTCAAACAGCTTGATGGAGTTGTGAAAACGCGTGTTGGATACATGGGTGGATGGCTAAAAAATCCAACTTATGAACAAGTTTGCTATAAAAAAACCGGTCATGTTGAAACTGTTGAAGTAATCTATGACACGAATAAATTATCTGTTGAGGATTTAATAAAATATTTCTTCGAAATACACGATTTCACACAAACAAACGGTCAAGGACCAGACATAGGGGAACAATACCGATCCGTGATCTTTTACACGGATGTGGAACAAAAGTCGGTTGCAGAAAGAATAAAAGCAGAACTCGCAAGTAAGTACACTGTGGCAACAAGTGTAGAACGAGCATCTACTTTTTGGGTTGCAGAAGATTATCATCAAGATTACTATGAGAAAACAGGAAAAAGTCCATATTGTCACTTCAGAAGAAGGATCTGGTAAAATGTAGATTTTTAACTGTTTGAATGCGGTTTCAGGTTAAAAAAGCGGGGATATAACCCCGCTTTTTTCGATTCTACAATCACTTAACCTGTGACATCCATCCAGTATGTTGCATAAAAACCAAATGGTATATTGTCAAAAATAGTTATACCAGCCATAGCTCTTTTCGTGGGATCTTTGATGCTTTGTGTGAATATATAGCCGTCAAATCTTTGATCATCTTGAGTATTATTGCTTGTCTTATGAAAATCAACAAGAAAGACTATTCGATGACCCAAACTAGAAGCTTTTCCTGTGTAGCCTGGTCCTGTCATGCCAGCTACATTGTCTTGCGGGTTTTTGAGTATTACGTAGGTAAGGTCATACTTGTTGTTACTAGCATCCTGAATATAACCTTTACCGCCTTTCAGAAGAACCAAAGTTCCTTCAAAACCATCCCAATAAATTTTCCACGCAGAACCGTAACGGCCAAGAATATCTTCTTCCTTAAGCATTTGTGGCTTAAAAAGTGGGATCTCAGGTTTAATTGGTTGAAGCTGTGCTTGCACGAAAACCAATGTTGCCAGCATCATTACTACTGTTACTATAACCCTTTTCATATTCATCCCTCCTTAGGATGGATAGCTGATTATAAAACATGTACTGATTAGAAAAAAATTAGAGCCGTTTTTTCAATATGCCAAAGTGAAATGATAAACACAATAAACATTTGGTATGGATGTTCCGACACTTATACAGACTGGTAGAATAGACTAAGGAGGTTAGCTTTACGAATGAATGAAGTGACCAGAGGAGTACAACTACTTCTAGGCGATCCAAAAACAGCATTAATAAGACTTTCAGTACCTATGATGGCAGCCATGTTTGTTCAAACCCTTTACAACTTGGTCGACAGCATCTGGGTAGCCGGCCTTGGACCTTCTGCCCTTGCATCAGTCGGAGCGTTTTTCCCCATATTTATGGTTATTATTTCGATAGCAGCTGGACTATCAATAGGAACAAGTGCTGTTATTTCACAACAAATTGGAAAGAAAGACAAATCAAAGGCTGATGAAACGTCAACCCATTCATTAATTCTTGCCTTGATCCTTGGTATTATGATGACAGCTATTTTTCTTTTATCCATAAGACATATACTTAAACTTCTGAGTCTGAGTGATAACGTCTATCAACTTTCATTAACATACTCGGTTATTGTTCTTTCAGCAACAGTGTTAATCATGTTTAACAACACAGCAAACGGAATACTTCGTGGTGAAGGAGACACAAAAAGAGTTATGTACGCTATTACTTTCGGTTCAATCCTCAACATAGGCTTGGATCCAGTATTCATATATTTTCTCAAACTTGGTGTTGCTGGGGCTGCATATGCCACAATTCTGTCAATAGGACTGTCAAGTATCTTGATATCTTACTGGCTGTTCATTAAGAAAAAGACCTTTGTCACGATTTCCTTTAAGAAATTCAGATACAATCCCAAGATTGTTCTGGAAATACTGCGAATTGGTATACCCTCTTCACTCGCACAATTGACAATGTCTGTTGTAAACTTCATACTTAACGTATTTGTAGTAAAAGTTGCAGGCGACAGCGGAATGGCTGTTTTCACAGCTGCTTGGAGATTGATAGATTTTGCAAGGATTCCACTGATAGGGATAGCTTCAGCTGTTACATCAGTTGTGGGGGCCGCATATGGAGCCAAGGATGGTCAAAAATTGAACGAAATTCACTTGTTTTCTATCAAATTCGGTGAACTAATCGGCGTCGGAGTCTTAATATTAATAGCTGTGTTTGCACAGCAACTTGCTTCACTTTTCACATACACGAGTGAGGGATCCATAATATTTAAAGACTTGGTATTAGCCATGAGAATTCTTAGTTTATTTCTACCAGGTATACCTTTTGGAATGTTCACTTCTTCCGTTTTCCAAGGAGTCAATCAAGCTATGAAGAGTTTAATTGTGACCATCTTAAGGACTATTATTATGCAAGTTTTCTTTTGCTGGCTCTTTTCCCTTGTCCTCAATTTTGGGCTTGTTGGAATATGGGCTGGGATAGTTATCGGTAATGGAATAGGTTCAGCAATAACCTTTATTTGGGGAAGAAGTACCGTGAAAAAACTGGTGATTAGTTTTGAAACAAGTGCCCAAGGTGCTTGAAAATGTAGGCACGTTGTTTCGACGTCTATTGAGTTTTTGCTAACCAAAGAATTCTTAGCTCTTGACAAAAAATGTTAACAAGCGTATGCTTGGTCTAAAAGAGGTGTTTTAATGGCGTCAATGAGTAGCTTTCAAAATTATTTATCTTTAAACATGAATCAGTGGTGGTGGTGCTGCCCCAGTTCGGTGGGGTAGTTGCCACGTGTTGCTGATTTACGCCGAATTGGGGCTCTCTAATAAAGAGAGCCCCTTTTTTATTAAAAGGGAGGGGTTTTTGTGAGAGTTAGGGTTGATTTGAAGTGCGACGAAATTCCGAGGTATTGGTACAATGTTTTGGCTGATCTTCCGTTTAAGCTTGATCCACCTCTTGATCCAAGAACTAAGCAACCAATCTCACCAGAATCTTTGACAGCCATCTTCCCACCCGCGCTCGTGGAGCAAGAAGTCTCTGAAAAAAGAGAGATACCTATTCCAGAAGCACTGCTGAAAGAATACGTGGTTTTTCGCCCCACTCCACTGTATCGCGCAACGTTTCTGGAGGAGTATCTCCAAACACCTGCCAGAATTTACTACAAATATGAAGGTGCAAGCCCAACTGGTAGTCACAAAACTAACACTGCTCTAGCTCAGGCTTACTTCAACAAGATTTGTGGAACGCAAAGATTGGTTACAGAAACAGGCGCTGGGCAATGGGGAAGCGCGTTGTGCTACTCGGGAGCGAAATTCGGATTGAAAGTGGATGTCTTCATGGTGAAAATAAGCTATGAACAAAAACCAATGCGAAAATATCTAATGAAATTGTTTGGCGGCGATGTGGTTCCAAGCCCAAGTGACAAAACAAATTACGGCAAGTCGCTTCTCGAGAAAAATGGAGATATACCAGGCAGTTTGGGGATAGCCATAAGTGAAGCAATCGAAACAGTTTTGTCAGATTCAAAGGCAAAATATTCACTTGGAAGTGTTTTGAACCATGTCCTTTTACATCAAACTGTAATTGGTCTCGAAATCAAAAAACAACTGAAAATATTAGGTGAACAACCTGACGTCATTCTTGGCTGTCACGGAGGAGGTTCAAACTTCGGCGGAACGATCCTTCCGTTCATACCAGATAAACTGTCTGGGAAATCAATACGTCTTGTGGCTTGTGAACCAACTGCTTGTCCTTCTCTAACTCAAGGAAGGTACGAATATGATTATGGAGATACGGCAGGAATGACACCTTTACTGAAAATGTATACTCTCGGAAAGGATTTCATACCACCGAAAATCCACGCAGGAGGACTTCGATACCATGGTGCTGCACCGATCATTTCAAAACTTGTGCACGAAGGATTAGTTGAAGCTAAAGCGTTTGACCAAGATGAGGTTTTTGAAGCCGCAAGATTATTTGCAAAACTTGAAGGAATCGTTCCAGCACCAGAGAGTTCCTACGCAATAGCTGGAGCTATAGAAGAAGCAAAGCGTGCAAAAGAAGAAAAGATTGAAAAAGTTATAGTTTTCAATTTAAGCGGTCATGGCCTTTTTGACCTTGCCGCCTATGTGTGATCGGGCTAACGCCCGATCCTCGTTCTTACAACTTAAGTCTTTCCCACAAATAAAACTAATCTTTCCATGTAACTTTGAAATAGTGCCTAACGGCTCCGTCAAACGCAGCACTAAATAATTGAAAATGTCTCATCAACAAGTTTATGTACTATTGCAATAATCTTTCAATTGTGTCCTTGTAACTTACCAGGAAAAGTAATACTAATTTCCAATGTGAAATTTCATTGCTTTTCTTTGAAAAGTTTGCAAAACAAACATCATTTTTTTGGACGACAACTGGATTTACAACAAAAGACCATGGCAAATCCTTACCTTGTGGGTATATAGAGTTTTTATCATTTTTATTTTGATATGAACTTTCGCAGCTTTGCTCTAACCCAGGTCATTACTGATTGGAAATCTGACAATCACTAGCAACGCGACGTGCGTATAAACTGGGAATTGTCGAAAATAAATAGAATAGAAAAGTTTTACTTGTTGAATATCTAATCGAAAGATTCGCCAACAAGAATTCTTTAGAAGTATTGGCAATCAAACCATGCCAAATTTTTTCAAGAATCTAAGCTATTTTAAGGATCTAAGCCATTTTTCACACCAATATAAATAAATTTGTGCAGCAGCATACGCATCCGCTTCTGCTCTGTGTAAGTTCTCAACATTAATTCCGATATGCTTTGCCACTGTTTCTAACCTATAATTCCCGATATCGTAATTACTGAATAATTGCTTGCTGAGTTCTAAAGTGTCAACAACAGGATTACGAATAATATCTTTTCCATGAAAAAGTACCACATTGTACTTTAAAAAACTCAAATCAAAAGAAGCATTATGGGCAACAATAGGATCTTCACCGATAAATTGTAAGAGTCGTGGTAAAACTTCATTTATGGTTGGCTTATCCTTAACCATTGCATTGTTGATCCCAGTTTTCCTAACTACAATAGGTGGTATCCTCTTTTGAGGATTTACAAGCATAACAAACTTGTCAACAACTGTCTTATCTTTGAATCTAAGCGCTGCTATTTCAATTATTTTATCTTTCTCGAAATCCAGTCCTGTTGTTTCGAAATCAAGAGCAACAAATTGGTTAAAAACGTCTATTACATAATTGGGCTTTCTTATCTTAAGCATTGGTCTATGGGTTACAATCGTAGTATCAGAAGGCAAATTCGTTATAGAATCAGTATTTTTGGCC
>JBEPZZ010000090.1:0-6322 GCA_041640575.1 Pseudothermotoga sp.
GCCAAGAAAATATATTCGAATCAAGTTAAGGCAATCTTGCGAAGACCTACTGTTATCGTATGCTTCCTATTTTGTCATATTGTATTGAATCTTCCACGATGAATCCCATGATTTATATCAGCGAGGTCAAATTATAATTGCTAGAAGACACGTCATTTAGTTTTCACGTTGGTTATATGATGACTAATATCCCATACTTTGATTGTGGAATCGTTAGACCCAGATGCCAGAAATTTTCCGTCCGAACTCAAGGCTACTGAATTGACCCAGTCCGTGTCACTTCTTAGCGTGGTGATTTCACGACCAGTTTCTATTTCCCAGAATTTGATTGTGCTGTCCGCTGAACCCGAGACCAGAAGTTTTCCGTCCGGGCTGAAAACCACTGAATTAACTGCCGTAGTGTGCCCCTCAAATGTGTGAATTTCTTTTCCAGTGCTCACTTCCCACAGTTTAATTGTCCGGTCTCGCGAACCAGATGCCAATAGTCTTCCATCTGGGCTGAAAGCGACTGAAAAGATCGTTCTTTTGTGCCCTTGAAGTGTTCGAACTTCCTTACCAGTGGCTACATCCCATATCTTGATCGTACCGTCACCAGAACCAGACGCTAGAAGCTTTCCATCTGGACAGAAAGCTACCGAGTAAACATCGCCTGTGTGCCCCTTGAGCGTTCGAATCTCCTCGCCAGTAGCTATTTCCCATATTTTGATCACTCCATAGGCAGCTCCAGACGCTAAAAACTTTCCGTTCGGGCTGAAGGCAACTGAATTGATACCGGACGTATGTCCTTCCAGTGTTCGAACTTCCTTACCAGTAGTTACATCCCAGAACTTTATCGTTTTATCATACGACCCTGACGCCAAGAACTGCCCGTCTGGGCTAAATGCTACGGAGGAGACAAAGTGGGAATGCCCATTAAATGTGTACATTTGCTTACCAGTTGCTACTTCCCACAACTTGATTGTTTTGTCCTCAGAGCCCGATGCCAAAAAGTTTCCATCTGCGCTAAAGACTACTGAAGTAACTGCCGAAGTATGTCCTTCGAGTGTTCGAGCTTCTTGTTCAGTAGTCGCTCCCAGTGTTTTGATCGTTTTATCAGTAGAAACGTTTGCCAGAATCTTTCCGTCTTGGTTGAAAGTCGCTGAGTATGCTCTAATTCCATGAGTTGCAAACGCATACATCAGCGTGTAGATTTTGCTATCTGACAAATGTATGGCACCAGCCAAGCATGTTGCTGAGGAATTGGTAGCAGGCAAGCAAACTAAGGAAGAAATTTCTCCGAAACCCAAAGAACGTGTTGATAATGTTTCAACTTGAGGCAGATTTACTTGCCATGTACTAGCAAAAGTCGAGAACCACGTAATGACACAGAAGGCGATCGAAAGCAAACCCCTTAGCATAAGATATCCCCCCATTTCTCATTAACGACAGAAAATTATAACATGCTAGCAGAAGATCCGCACCCTAAGTCTGTGGTGTGTCTTATTTTTTCAGAGCAATTCAATAAATGTTAGTATTTAGATATAGGCGCTGGATAATCCGTATAAAGGAAACCTTTGAGTTTGGTGTTTGATGAAATGAATCTAGAATAGCTCTGGCAGAATTTTTTGAAAATAATTTGAAGTTTTACATAGCATATTGAAACATTTCGAAAATGTGAGGTGGTCATGGTGAAATTTTCACAATTTGTTTATGAAAGGCCAAATCTTGAGGAAATTGAAAGACAGTTTACGGATTTGATCAAGAAATTTCAAGATGCAACCGACTATGAAGAAGCTAGAGAATTTGTCAAGCAAATTAACCAGTTGAGAGAAGATTTTTCTACAGCCTCGGCAATTTGTATGATCAGGTACTGTATGAACACAAAAGATGAATTCTACAGCAAAGAGAAGGACTTTTTCGATGAGGTATCACCGAGAATTGATGGTTTAACAAACGAGTTTTATAAGGCATTAGTAAATTCCAATTACAAAAAAGAGCTTGAGCAGGAATTTGGAAGCCAGCTTTTCAATCTTGCAACTCTTTACACCAAAATTTTCAAACCAGAGGTTTTGAATGATTTGGTCGAGGAAAATAAGCTTGGTACGCAATATTCAACTTTAGTTTCATCTGCTCAAGTTGAGTTTAAGGGGAAGAGACTTACATTACCACAACTTGGAGCTTTCATGCTTTCCTCAGATCGACAGATTCGAAAGGAAGCATCTGAAGCGTATTTTTCGTTTTTCGCTCTTAATGAGGAAAAAAATGATGAGATCTACGACAAACTTGTCAAGCTGCGAACAAATATAGCTCACAAATTAGGCTATGAGAACTTTGTCCAACTTGCTTACGATAGGCTTGGAAGATCGGATTATGATGCCTCAATGGTTGTAAAATTCAGAGAAGCTATCAAAAAGTACATAGTTCCTGTTGTTTCAATGCTCCGACAAGAGCAAAGAAACCGACTGATGGTCGATAAACTAAAATACTATGACATGGCCACAATTTTTAGGGAAGGTAATCCAAAACCGAAAGGTGAGCACGATGAAATAGTGAATAAAGCAAAAAAGATGTACGAAGAAATGTCAAATGAGACTAGAGAATTCTTTAATTTCATGCTTGAGAACGAGCTAATGGATCTGAAAAGCAGGGACGGAAAATACCCAGGTGGTTTCTGTCACTTCATAGCTAAGTACAAATCTCCTTTCATCTTTGCAAACTTCAATGGCACTCAAGGTGATGTTGAGGTACTTACACATGAAGCTGGTCACGCTTTCCAAGTTTATAGAAGCAGGAACTTTGACGTTCCAGAGTATCACTGGCCTACGACGGAATCATGTGAAATTCATTCGATGAGTATGGAGTTTTTTGCTTGGCCGTGGCTAGAGTTTTTCTACAAAGAAGAGGCCGAAAAAGCAAAATTCGTTCACCTTTGTGAGGCTTTGTATTTTGTACCGTATGGAACATGTGTTGATGAATTTCAACATATAGTCTATGAGAACCCTTCGATGACCCCAGATGAGCGCAAGAAATTATGGAGAAGCCTGGAGAAAATATATATGCCTGAGATTGACTATGATGGCAACGAGTTTCTTGAGAAGGGTGGCAGATGGCAGAGACAAGCACACATCTTTGAAAGCCCGTTTTATTATATTGATTATGTTTTAGCACAGTTTTGCGCTTTTCAATTTTGGATCAAGTGGGAAGAAGATAGAACGAGTGCTTTCAATGACTACCTCAATTTGTGCGATGCTGGCGGAAGCAAATCCTTTACAAATTTGGTTAGACTTGCCAATCTGCAATCACCATTTGAGGAGGAGACAGTTAAGAAAATCGCAAATAAGGTGGTCAGCTGGCTGAATTCACAAAAGGTTTAAGAGTTCTTCATAACTTCTTGCAACTTTTCCAAGAAATGAATGAGTGCCGGTGGGATCGAACAAAATGAAATCCACACCGGCGTTTTTCGACCCCTCCCAATCTATTATCGGATCATCACCGATGTAAATAGAACTCTCTAAGGGAACCTTGCTCATTTGTGCGGCGACACGAAAGATCGTCGGATCAGGTTTTGGTTTGCCAACCTTTTCTGAGGTTAGAACAAATTCTACAAACCTATCTAGTGCTAGAAGCTTGCATCTTCTTTCCTGAACTATTTGAACGCCGTTTGTCAGAATTGCAACTCTGAGCCCTCTAATTTTTAATTGTTTTAGAAATTCCTCAGCACCCGGTAGGAAATAAGCGAGACTCGAAAGTTTTTCTAAATAACCATTGGCAATGGTTTGTGGATCTATTTGCGTTTCATTTAGCAAATTCAAGAATTCTTCAAAGCGCGCAACGATTATATAATCTTTGGGATATAACCCTTTAGCAAAATACCCCCACCATTTTTTGTTTATCTTAACATACTCTTGAACTAATTCATCCGTCAAGGTTACTCCATGCTCACTAAACACGCTCACAAGGGCTTCCTTTTCGGACTTTGAGAAATCCAGTATAGTGTTATCAAGATCGAGGTAGATCATTTTGTATTTCATGCAATCACTCCGAGATTACTTTGCTTGTTCGAGTATGGAGAAATTCTTATCCAGGATCACTATACTGCCAGGAATAACTGTAGCATAACTTTCAAGCGTTCTCCATAATCGGTAGAAATACTGGTCCTGTTCAAAAACCTGGGCATAGATTTTTGTTGCTGTTGCCTCACCAGCCCCTTTAATCTTTTCTGATTCGCTCATAGCTTCTGCTCTAATTATTGCGGCTTTCTTGTCAGCTTCTGCTCGGATTCGTTGAGCTTCTCTTTGTCCCTCAGCTCTTATCATCGCAGCTATACTCTGTCTCTCAGATTTCATCCGTTCAAAAACTGCTTGCTGGTTTTCCTCAGGAAGATCAGTGTGTTTAACTCTTACGTCGATTACTTCAATTCCAAAATCGATTAGATTTGATTTAGCAAATTCAGTTATATCTTTCAGATACAACCTTTCACTTGTTACAATATCGTCGAATTCATATTTTGCAAGAATATTCCTGAGACCAGAATAAACTACATCATCGATTCTTGGAAGTGCAAGCGAAATTGTTCTCAACCTTTCCATGAATTTCTTAGGGTCTGAAATTCTCCATATTGCGTAACTATCAACAAGTAAAGTTTTTTTGTCAAGGGTTATAACTTTTTCAACTGGTATATCGTAGATATAATACTTTTTTGAAAATCTGACTACATTATCCACAAAGGGTGTTCTCATGTACAATCCTGGTTCTTCAACAACTCTTCTTATTTGTCCAAACCTCAGGACTATAGCATATTCTGCCTGATCAACTATGAAGAACGAGAAAAGTAGAAACAAACCTATGATCCCAAGAACAATCAGAAGACTGACAAAAACCACTTCTCTTCTCATTTTGAACCACCTACCAGCAGATCCTGAAGGTTAAGGAATAGAATTTTTTGCGAATCATCGAAAGCAATTATTCTTGTTGCCTTTGGCAAAACTTCCTCAAGTTTCTCAATCCTTAGCCGCAGTTCTGTAATATTTGGTGAGGATTTGTATTCTCTCAGAATGTTCAAAAATCGCTGAGTTTCACCTTGCGCTTTCAAAATTCTTTGCTGTGCATAGGCTTCGGCTTCAAGAAGAATTCTCTTTGCCTCCCCTTCTACAGCTGGAATCAAGCTGTTCGCGTATTTCATTGCTTCGTTAATGTACCTTTCCTTATCTTGTTTCGCGTTGTTGACATCGTCAAAGGCTGCTATTACAGGTTGTGGTGGAATAACCTCTTGCAGCAGAACGTTAAGTATGGTTACACCACAGTCATAAGCGTTTAGGAGTTCTTGTACCGCCTGACTCACTTCGGTTGCTATTTTGTCCCGTTCGCTTGTCAAAACCTCATCTACGGTTCGTTTTGCTACACGATCTCTTAGGACAGATTCAACGGTGAATTTGACAAGGTCGGTTGGATTTGTCGTTTTGAAAACAAACTTTACCGGATCGGAGACTCTAAACTGTGCGACAGCTTCAACGCTTACGATATTTCCATCACCAGTCAACATTAGTGCTTCGGAACGTCTTTCAGCATACTGGCCCGGTTTGATTGTTCTAAAGCCGATCTCCACTTTCCGAACGCTTTGAACATCAACTTTTACATGAGATTGAAATGGCCAAGGTGCGCGAAAGTGGATACCAGGGCCAACGGTCATCACATATCTTCCAAACGTCTTGACTAACGCCACCTCAGACGGATTGACCTGATAGATTGAAGTTGCAAGATAGATAAGAACTAAGATTATGATGATCGCTATAGCAATAAGTTTGACTTTCAAAAGGCCACCTCCCCATTTAGCTTGGAAACTCACGATAGATAAATTATACAGACTCAAGAGAAGAATAAAATTTTCGTCACAAATTCACTTGGAGGACTTCAAAAATAAAAAGCCCCGCTTTGGGCGGGACTTGGTGCCGAGGGCGGGACTTGAACCCGCACAGGCTAATACCCACATGGACCTCAACCATGCGCGTCTGCCAATTCCGCCACCTCGGCTCACAACAAGATTTTAACATTAACGGCTCTCTCAGTCAATCTATTTGGTGCCGAGGGCGGGACTTGAACCCGCATGAGGTCATCCCTCAACTGATTTTGAGTCAGTCGCGTCTGCCTGTTCCGCCACCTCGGCACTCGTGAATAATTTTATCACAGTCGTATACCCAATGCAAGAGGCCGAATTTGCTTCGTAATAAAAGTGCACGAAAAGGTATCGTTTTCAAGAAAAGTGCTCCAATTGTGTGTAATAGTTCATTTGAAGGAACCCGAGGCTAAAAGTGAGGTTAGTGATGCTTGAAAGAAAACCTATTTG
>JBEPZZ010000091.1:0-6106 GCA_041640575.1 Pseudothermotoga sp.
AATTGTCCTTAAAAAGTAGTACATCCCTAAAAGCGGAGTTGAAGCAAATTCTCCCACGTTGCAGGATTACCCCGAAAACAATTCCAACCAGCAGGCCAGTCCAGATCATCAATTTCACCTCCTACTTCACTTTAATGTAGATTTTCCATTCGCTTGGACCAACTTCTTCGATCTCCAAAACCTCGTGGCCAAGTTTCTTTACAGTTTCCGGGATTCTCTCCTTAGACATGGGGTAATCAATCCACACCTCCAAGATTTCACCAGATTTCATGTCTTTCAAAGCTCTCTTTGTTTCAACATCAGGTACAGGACAAACTTCTCCTCTGACATCAAGACTTTTTGTAACCTGATATTTTGCCATACTTCCTCACCTCCGATTTGTGAAAAATTACACAATATGTCACATTCAAATGTTAGCTTTGTTAGTTTGCGTAACAGTTGAATGCATATTGCAGTTTGGTAAACAACGCAATTCAAATCACGGAAGATCACCATTATTTTTCAAGTTTCTGGAGTTGAATAGGCTTGCAATTAGATGCATTAACTAGGCTATTATCAAGAATTATTTTTCCAACAAACTATATTACTCTTGATATTAGGCTACTTTAAAGCCTTCCGACCCGCTGTTCGAAATCAAAGTTTTCATTTGCTCAGAAAGACAAAAGGATAATTTCAATTGCCTAGCATCTTTTTGGATATGCAACCAGCTACTTCTTGTTACAATGCATCTTGTGTCCCAAAACATTGGTTTTTTGAATACGGTGAATACTGCTCGATAGAAATACTTGCTTTGCAACCTTACCAAATCAGACGGTAAAAAGCATGTTTATGTTACAGTAGTGGAATTACTAAGAGGTTCAAACTTTTTGAATTTTGCTAAACGTAGGGAAGTACTTTATACAACCTGAAACTCCCTGAACTTTTATTTTCAAACTGCCAGCGCACGTCTTTGGAGCAATTTCCTCCTTACGACTAGTAGCATACAACAAGCGCTTTTGTTAACAACAGTATAGTATTTGCTTGGTTTGAAATACTTTAAAGGTGGTTTTGAAAAACGCCGTTTTTCCGTAGTTTGAACTCAGTTCGTTATATTTTGGCCCGCAAGATAGCAAGATTCAGTTACGGTATGGCCGGATCTATATGAGTCGTCTAAGACTAAACCTTTCTAGAATTGTCAAACTTAACGGTACAGACTCTGCAACAAGAATGTTAAATTGAATTTTGATGTTATTCTTGTGTTTAAGAAGCTAGGCATTATGAAACATATCATTGTTGATAATACAACAAAAATGTTAGATAATTCTGTATAGGCTGTTGTAGCATTTTGTGTGATGACCAACATTACGATAAGGAGGATCTAGTTTGAAAATAGGGATTCTTCTAAGCGGAGGCGTCGATAGTGCCGTAGCCTTGGCAACATTAGTGGAAGAAGGGCATGAAGTTGTTGCGTACCATATGAAAACAATGCCAGATCAGTTTTTCATTGATCGTGAAGTAAAACATAAGGTATGCTGCTCCCCGTCTGATACTCTTGACGCAAAGATGATAGCAAAGCAATTCAATGTTCCAATCAAAATTATAGATCTTCATCAAATATTCTTTGAAAGGATCATCAAGTATTACCTGAATGAATACAAAAATGGTAGAACACCGAATCCTTGCTTCATGTGCAACCGAGAGATCAAGTTCGGTTATCTTATGGATCTAGCTCTAAGTGATGGCATGGATTACGTTGCAAGTGGTCATTATGCAAGAGTAATTGATGGCAAATTATACAAAGCGGCAGATGAGGAAAAAGATCAATCTTATTTCCTGGCATCCGTAGAGAGAAACAGGTTTGGGAAAATAATTTTCCCCAACGGCGATAAAACAAAAGAGGAAGTTAGAGATCTTGCAAAAAGATATTCAATACATGTGCATAGTAAAGAAGATTCACAGGATCTCTGCTTCATACCAGACGGTGATCAAGAACGATTCTTTCTTGAACATGGCATCAGGATGAGTCCAGGTCCGATTTTTGATAAATATGGAAAAAAACTTGGTGAACACAGAGGATTGATTAACTACACTATCGGGCAAAGAAAAATTGGATTAGCAGCCGGTGAGAAATTATACGTAAAGAGGATATGTGCAGACAGAAATGCTATAATTGTCGGCAATGCCGAAGATGTGAAATCACGCTATTTCACCGTGAGGAATCTGAATATTTTGGTCGATTGTTCAAGGAAATTTAGGGCTACGGTAAAGATTAGGAGAAACTTTGCAGAAAAGGAATGCGAAGTTGAGATCAATGATGGCTTCGCATCTGTCAAAACAGATGAGCCTTTGTTTGCGATTACACCCGGCCAAGCTGCCGTGTTCTACAGGGATGATTTAGTAATCGGCGGTGGAATAATCGATAGTGTTTTGTGATAAAATTTAAAAAAGATATATCAAAGGGAGATGATTTCTTGTTTCCTCTCTACGACACCATACCAAGTAGAAGGAAACCATATGTTGTTTATTTATTGATTGGATTGAATATAGTGCTATTTCTTTACCAGCAAACGTTTTCAAGAGCAGGATTGATAGCTTTTTTATATAATTATGGCTTTATACCTACAAGGTTTACTAACCCAAGATGGGAACAATTGTGGGAGATAAGGACAGGACTAGAGTTTTCTTGTTCGAAATTTTCAACCTTTTTGACACACATGTTTCTCCACGGTGGATGGTCGCATCTCATAAGCAACATGTGGTTCCTCAGTGTATTTGGTGATAATGTGGAAGACGCAATAGGGCATATACGCTTTGCTTTGTTCTATCTCTCTGGAGGCGTAGCAGCGGCTTTGATTCACCTTGCTTTTAACTTTGCATCTCAAGTTCCTATGATAGGTGCTTCAGGTGCAATATCAGCAGTTATGGGAGCATACTACATTTTATTCCCGTACTCTCGGATAATTTCATTCGTTCCACTCTTCTTTCTGCCTTTTCTTGTTGCTATTCCTGCTGGGTTTTACCTTTTTGTCTGGTTTCTTTTGCAGATATTAAATGGTCTTTTTGACAATGTATTGCGCTCTGGGATAGCATATTGGGCGCATGCTGGTGGTTTTGCTTTCGGAGTTTTAATTGGATTTTGGAAACGTAGAAATTATTACAAATATTAGGGAGGTCTCTGCTGTGTTCGAAAAGCTAACGATAGAAGATTGCTTAACCATTAGCCGGGAGGAATTGCCGCAACAATCTTTGGATAGAATCAAAAAAATAGATAAAATTGTGAGGAGTTTTATAACAATTGTTGAGAATCCCGAATTCACTGAAGGGCCATACAGTGGGATACCAATAGCAATAAAAGATAACATAGTGACGCTTAATCTGAGAACAACCTGTGGTTCAAGGATTTTGGAAAACTACATACCATGTTATGATGCCACAGTGGTGAAAAAATTAAAGCAGTACGGATTTGCTATAGTTGGAAAAACCAACCTTGACGAATTCGCAATGGGTTCAAGCAATGAAAGGTCTGCTTTCTTCGCAACGAGAAATCCTTGGAATGTCAACTGTGTTCCTGGAGGTAGTAGCGGTGGATCCGCTGCAGCAGTATCAAGTGGTGAAGTTGTAGCTTCACTGGGTAGTGACACAGGAGGATCTGTGAGGTTACCGGCTAGTTTCTGCGGTGTAGTTGGATTCAAACCCAGCTATGGTTTGGTTTCACGATATGGTCTTGTCGCTTTTGCATCCTCGCTTGACCAGATTGGCCCAATAACCAAAACTGTCAAAGATGCTGCCTTGCTCATGGATATTATATCTGGAAGGGATCCAATGGATTCAACGACAGTGTCGAAAAAGATTGATTTTCTTAGCCATTTGGAAGACGGAATATCTGGTATGCGATTTGCAGTTCCAGAGGAAGTTTATAGTTATGAAGGACTAGACAATGAGGTTGCAGCTAGATTTGACGAAGCAATCAAACTTGCAGAAAAGCTTGGAGCAAAAGTATGCAAGGTTAGAATTCCAACTATGAAATATGTGGTCGCAACTTACTACATAATTGCTCCAGCCGAAGCAAGTTCCAATTTAGCACGGTATGATGGAGTGAGATATGGTTTGAGAATAGAAGAAAAGGGATTGAAAGATACTTACATGACAACAAGGAATCAAGGTTTCGGTGAGGAAGTTCGAAGGCGAATCATTCTTGGTACATTCACACTTAGTGCGGCTTACTATGAGGCGTACTTTAGCAAAGCACAAAAAGTCAGAAGATTGATAGCAAGTGATTTTGAAGCAATTTTCAAAGACTTTGATGCTGTGCTAACACCGACCTCGCCGATACCAGCTTTTGAGATAGGCTCTGTAAAGGATCCTTTAACATATTATCTGATGGACATTTTTACGATTCCCGCGAATTTGATAGGAGCACCAGCAATAAGCATTCCATTTGGTTTCGCACGTTCCTTGCCAGTCGGATTTCAAATAATGGGAAAGAGATTCGACGATGGCAAAGTCTTGCAAATAGCAAGAACTCTTGAGAAGAAATCTCACTACAACGAGAACGGGAGATTTCCTATGCCGGTGGTGAATGGCAATGAGATTTAAGACAGTTATTGGTTTGGAAATCCACGTCCAGCTTTCTACCAAGACAAAGAGCTTTTGCTCATGTAGAGCCGATGTTTTTGATTTGCCGCCTAATTCGTCCGTTTGCCCTGTTTGCACAGGTCAGCCGGGCGCACTACCTGTTGTGAATCAGACAATGGTAGAATACGCCACAAAAATTTCCTTGGCTTTGAATTGCAAAGTAAATCATTATTCAAGGTTTGACAGAAAAAACTATTTTTATCCAGATCTGCCAAAAGGATATCAAATTTCTCAATATTTCTACCCGCTCGCAGTGAATGGTTACTTGGATATCAGCGTTGATGGTGTTATAAAACGCGTTAGAATAAGAAGGCTTCATATGGAGGAAGATGCTGGTAAGCTCATTCATGAGGGAGACTCGATCACCCAAGCTCAGTACTCCCTTGTTGATATGAACCGTTGTGGGGTTCCGCTCGTGGAAATTGTCACTGAACCAGATCTTTCTTCACCCAAAGAAGCCAGAATTTTCACAGAAAAGTTGAGATCCATTCTTAGATATTTGGAAGTTAGCAGTGGTGACATGGAGAAAGGTGCCCTTAGATGTGATGCAAATATATCTGTATTTGATGCAGAAAGAAATTTTCAGAGTAACAGAGTGGAAGTTAAAAACATGAATTCGTTCAAATTCATTGAGAAGGCTTTGGAGTACGAGGAAACAAGAATAATTGAAGCGCTGAAAAAAGGTGATGATATCGAAAAAGAAACAAGAGGTTGGGACTTGGTAACCAAAACGACAGTCTCCATGAGAGGAAAAGAAGAAGAAAGCGATTATAGATATTTTGCTGAACCTGATATTCCACCAATTGTGCTTACAGACGATTTCATTGAGAAAATCAGGAAATCTTTACCAGAACTCCCCGACGAGAAAGTCGAGAGATTTGTGAAAGAATACGGTATACCGAGATACGATGCAATGGTATTGACCGATGATAAAAACATCGCCGCTTTTTACGAAGAATGTGTAAAAGTAACAGGAAAACCAAAAGAGGTCAGCAATTGGATAATGACCGAGATGTTTAGAGAAATGAAGCAATTAGGTCAAGAGGATTTAAAAATAACTCCCAAACATTTTGCTGATCTTTTTGAATTAATGGAGAGTGGAAAAATATCAATAAAGGTAGCAAAGGAAATATTCCCGGAGATGTTTAGGACAGGTAGGGTGCCATCTGAATTAGTAGAGGAGAAAGGGCTGATTCAACTCAGTGATGCAACCTTGCTCGAAGAAATAGTAAAAAAGGTACTGTCCGAAAATCAAAAAGTTGTAGAACAATACAGAGCTGGTAAGAAAGGTGTCATGGGATTTTTTGTAGGTCAAATAATGAAAGAAACAAGGGGTAGGGCAAATCCATCAATGGTCAATGAGATCTTGAAAAAACTTCTGGAGGGGTAACTCTGAAAAGAAGCATCACTGTCATTCTTTTTTTGATGGGCGTGACAATTCTTGGCATCGATTTGAAGCTTTCTAACATTTTAGTTTACAACTTTGTGGACA
>JBEPZZ010000092.1:0-6041 GCA_041640575.1 Pseudothermotoga sp.
GCTTCTTCTTTCCGCGGTGTTTTCTCCCATCAATATATTGAACAGTGCGTCAGCTTCTTCTGCGTCTTCAATTGTGACCTGTGTTAACTTTCTTGTTTCAGGTCTCATAGTAGTTTCCCACAGTTGTTCAGGATTCATTTCTCCAAGTCCTTTGTACCTTTGTACCTCCATTTTTGCGTCCGATCTTAACTCACTTCTGAATTTCTGATACTCTTCTTCAGAGTAAAAATACAAAACCTTACCATTCACAGAAATTTTGTAAAGTGGCGATACAGCAATATAGAGCCTTCCACTTTCAATCAACTGCCTCATGTATCTAAAGAAAAAGGTTAACAACAGCGTTCTTATATGAGCACCGTCGACATCAGCATCGGTCATAATTATTACCTTTCCATACCGCAACTTTGTGCTATCAAAATTTTCTCCTATTCCCGTACCTATCGCAACAATTATGTCCTTTATCTGTTCGTTGCTCAAAAGTTTGTGAACAGAAGATTTTTCCACGTTGAGTATCTTTCCTCTTATAGGAAGTACTGCCTGAAATTCTCTGTCTCGAGCTTGCTTTGCAGACCCACCAGCGGAATCACCTTCAACAATGAAAAGCTCCGATTTTTCCAAATCTGTTGAAACACAATCTGCAAGTTTACCCGGCAAAGACATACCCTCAAGGGCATTTTTTCGGCGAACCAAGTCTCTAGCCTTCTTGGCCGCTTCTCTCGAGCGCATTGCTTGAACAATTCTCTCCAGAATTGCTCTCAGACTAGATTTATTTATCTCAAAATATTCAGTTAACTTTTCTCTAACGATCTTCGAAACAGCAACTCCAGCAATTTCGCTTCCAAGCTTGGATTTTGTCTGACCCTCAAATTCAGGATTCTTGAGTAAAACGGTTACAACCGCAACCAAACCTTCTCTCACATCTTCTCCTTGAAAACTCTCATCCTTCTTCAAAACTCCCATTGATCTTGCATATTCATTAAAGAGCTTTGTTATCGAATTCTTAAATGCCGTCACATGAGTACCGTGATCTACGGTACGAATAGTGTTTGCATATGAATAGATCAGATCCTGTTCAGATGAATTTGTGTAAACCATTGCTAAATCTACTTTTACTTCTTCCCATTCTCCAGATATTCGAATCACATCATGCAGAGGCTTGCGATTTCCAACAAGGTACGATACATATTCAGCGATTCCACCGCTGTACTGATAGGTTTCCGTATATTCATTCACCCTGTCTTCGAAAATAATCTTGAGGCCCACATTCAAAAAGGCGAGTTCTCTCAATTTGTTTTGTATGATGTCTGGATCGAATTCAACAGTTGAAAAAATTTCTGGATCTGGTTTAAATTTGACAATTGTGCCGCGCTTATCAGTTTTTCCAATAACCTTAACTTCACAAAGTGGCTTTCCACGCTCATAAGCTTGATAATAAATCAACCCATCGCGATGTACCCATACCTCCATTAACTCTGATAGAGCATTTACAACTGAGGCACCAACGCCATGAAGTCCACCACTAACCTTATAGGCATCCTTCGAGAACTTTCCGCCAGCATGTAAAGTTGTTAGAACAACTTCTAGTGCACTTTTACCAGTTTCCGGATGCAGATCAACTGGGATACCTCTACCGTTATCTTCAACTTCTACAAACCCATCCTCATGAAGCGTCACCTTTATTGTGTCACAGAATCCTGCGAGAGCTTCATCAATACTGTTATCTACTATTTCGTAAACCAAATGATGTAAACCACTTTTTCCTGTGGAGCCTATGTACATCCCTGGCCTTATCCTAACTGGTTCTAGACCCTTCAAAATCTGAATGTCCTTAGCCATGTATTCGGTCACAGTAGCACCTCCTAAAGACAATCTCTTTCACCATGTCCTGACCAAGTTTTTCGTTGATTTTTTTCAAGATCTTTTTCTTCATAAAAATAGCTTCCGAAAGCCACATATCGTCGTCGCATTCGAAATACAATGTTGAACCATCGAAATCCAAGAATTTGCAATGCAATTTCAAAGAGGGACCAAGTATATCATCAAAATCGAGTAAAGACACTCTTAATTTGATTTGCCTAAAAACAGCATCCTTTTGGGATAATAAGTCAAATATTTGTCCTATTTTCATCATAACCAATTCTCTTCTACCTTTTTTATGTATTCTTCGAAGAATCTGGAAAGTTCAGACGCAAATTCCGTTTTGTAGATCTTCCAATTATCTATTTTGTTGACAGGTACGATGCCCCGGCTCGTATGAGTTAGAAACACTTCATCAGCACCATATAATTCGGACAATTCAACAGTTCGTTCTTCTAACTGAATGCCAAGACTTTTACACATTTCAATGACATTTTTTCTAGTTATGCCTGGGAGTATTCCGCTCTCCAAACTTGGTGTGATCACCTTGGAATCTTTAACAATGAAAACATTAGTGAATGTTCCCTCACATAACTGTCCTTTGCTTCCAAGCATCAATACATCATAAGCGTTTCCTTTAGAAGCTTTGGCAAGTAGTATATCTGTTCTACCGACACTTTTGAAATCAGCGGGCGTCGCCAATGAGTCAATCTTTCTGATATTACTGACTTTTACCACAACTTCCTCCGATTTTCTAACGGTCAACGGACTAGCATATATGATCAATTCTGAACTATCAGGATTATATTCAAAAGTAGAAATTTTCCCCTTCGGTAAAAGCAAAACCCTTATTGAAACATCACAATTCAGTTTTTCAACAGCTTCATTCAGAACATCTTTGAAGTTCTGATAATCCATTGGTAATTTGCAACCTATGTATTTTGCGGAGTTCTCAAGGCGCTCATAATGAAACTTTCCTGCGAAAATTCTGCCATCATAACTTCTGAGTGTCTCGTAAACAACTCCACCATACAAAAAGACTGGGTCAGATAAAGAAAGAACTGCTTCTTGATCACTTAACCAGTGTTCTCTCCAGATCAGCAATTTGCGACACCATCCCGACGCCATTTGTCAGTTTTGCCACAACTTTTTGCAGGTTACCAACTACTCCACCTGAGAATTCGTGACGGACATAGTACTCGTCGTAACCCATGCTTATACCATCTTTGACTTGTTCCACCAGCACTTCCCTAAGTTTTCCGAGACAGTTTATTCTGTATAGCCGTGAAGTTTGTTCTGAAAGTTCTCTTAGTTCCTTCAATCTTCTTTCTTTTTCTTTCTGAGCAATTTGTTTTTCGAATGTTGCAGCGGGTGTGCCAGGCCTTGGAGAGAATCTAAAAGCGTGAACCTTTGTGAATCTGATACTCTCAACTAGCTTAAGCGTTAGCTCGAAATCACCTAGAGTTTCCCCTGGAAATCCCACAATGATGTCCGTCGTGAAAGAAAAGTCTGGATCAACTTCTCTCAATTTGTTTACAACATTTATGAAATCGTCAATTTTGTACTTTCTGTTCATCATCGAAAGAATCCTATCTGAACCACTCTGTATTGGTATGTGAAGATGTGGGCAGAGCCGTTTGTGTTTCCTAAATGTACTTATCAGATCCTCATCTATGTCCTGAACATTTACTGAGCTCAACCTAATCCTAAATTCACCAGGCACTTCGTTGAATGAGGCATCAATCAGTTCCGACAGTTTTTCTCCAGTATCCTCGCCGTATTTGCCAAGATTTACACCCACCAAGACAATTTCTCTATAACCACTAGAGGCAAGTTTTCGCAGCTCTTCGAGAACATCTTTTATCGGCTTGCTTCTAATTTGTTGGCCTCTTGCGTATGGTACGATGCAGTAACTACACATTTCATAACAACCATCCTCAATCTTCACATAAGCTCTAGTTCTATCTGTAAGAAAACTGCTAGTTTTCTCCCTTATAGCGTAATTTGGTTCTGAAATTCGACAGAGTGGTTTTTTGCCACGCAGATAATCAAAGATGTGTTCTAAAATATCATGCTTGTCAGCATTTCCAAGAACAATATCGGCACCAATCTTGACAAGTTCTTCACCTTGCAAGTGTGAATAGCAACCAACAGCAACTACTGTACAACCGGGATTGATTCTTTTGAATTTTCTAATTGTTTGCCGTGACTGCCTTGCGGCTTCATTGGTGACCATACAGGTGTTCAAAATACAAAAATCAGCGTTTGCAGGATCTGAAACCATAACAAAGCCACCATGTTCAAGCTTTTCTATCAAAAGTTCGGTTTCATATTGATTAACCTTGCATCCAAGAAAAGTTGCGTACACTCTTTTCATTTACTCAGATTCCCTTCCAAAACGGCCCTAAGTATATTCATTCTGTTGATTATACCTACTAGTCTGCTCTGTTCATCAACAACTGCAAGCACTTTCATATTGCTTTTTATCATCATATCCGCCACGTGAGTAATACTCGCATTTTCGTTTACAACAAGAGCAGGGGTTTTCATGAACTGCGAGACAGGTTTATCTCTTATCGAATTCAAGTTCCTAAATAGCTGATTCATATCTGGTAGGAAGATCGACGACTCAAGCAGGGAGAAATATCCGGGTACGACTGCTTTAACTATATCTTCCTCGCCTATAAAACCTATCACCTTCATATCATCGGATACAACAGGAACGCCTGATAACAACTGACTTGACATAATTCTCAGGACACTTTCAATAGTTTCATCAGCTGTGACAGCTGTTAAATCTCTCACCATTACATCTGCTACACGCAGGTTTAACCACCTACCTGATTCTTTCTACTTTGCAGTTATTCAAGCAAGAAGCAATCTCATTGAATTCTGGCATTTCCTTTGCTGTTTTTCGGGTTTTTGCTAAAGCTGCCGCATAACCAAATTTTGCGATTTCTAGTACATCGACCTTTGGTTCGACCAGCTTCTTGTAAACCATGGCAGCAACGTATGCGTCACCAGCACCAAGGAGATTTGCTAAATCAACCTCACCGACTGGGCTGATTAACCACACTCCGTCCTTAGTTGCTACCACGTCATTTTTTATCTCAAACGAAATTACAGCCAACTTTGACCCCATCTTGATAAGTTCTCTTGCGGCGTCAACATAATCATCTATGCTTTTTAGCTCCTTCCCTAGAACAACGGCTTTATCCCTAACGTCAGGTTTGATGAAATCGGGTGCGCATATTTCCAAAGTCGGTTTGATGTAGTCATCTGTGATTTCCGAGAAAACAGCTTTGTTAAGTTCCTTTGCGGCTTTGGCCATGATTCCATATATACTTGGGTTAACACCAGGTGGGATACTGCCAGACAGCACAACAGCTTCACAATTATTGAGATAAATTTTGTATCTTCTTAGCAAGAGGTCCACAGAATCTTGATCGACCTCTGGACCTGGTGAGTTGATTTCTGTCATAGTGTGGTTTACGGGGTCGATTATCGTAATGTTCTCACGGGAATCGCCTTCTATGTGGACAAATGAGGTACTTATCAAGGGACTAATTTTGCTTAGTTCTGAAAGCAGAACTCTTCCAATGTAGCCACCCAAAATGCCAATTGCAACCGACTTGACTCTGAGTCTTGCCAAAGCTATTGAGACATTTATTCCTTTGCCACCCGGTGACATCCTGATTGAATTGTAAGAAGAAATTCTATGAAGAGCACCAAGATGAAAATTTTTAACAATGAATTCCCTATCTAGCGCGGGATTTAGCGTAACGGTAATAACTTTCAAATCTTACTTCACCTCTTGAAAACCAATTCTCTTGGAGACCCCTTATATTCAATTGTACCATTTTTGAGGGAAATATACAAATCTGCAAGTGGTAAGAAGCGAGTTCTATGACGTGTACCTAAAATTATGATTCTATCCTCTTTCAATTTTAAAAGCTCTTTCAAAATTGGTTCAACAGTTTCATCATCAACGTGATCAAGAATACAGTCGATAACTATCACCGGGGATTTGCGGACAATAGCAGCAAAAAGCAGGATCATGATCTTTTCCATTGTATAGAAATTTTTAAGGGGGGTTCTCATTTCCTTGCTCATTAATTTAAGTAATCCCAACCTATCCAGTTCAGAGGCAAACTCATCGATTGATTTTGGTTTCTCGTGCAGAG
>JBEPZZ010000093.1:0-5765 GCA_041640575.1 Pseudothermotoga sp.
GTAATCATTACTTTCGTCGTTATTCATTTTGCTGAGATAATTTTGCTGGATCAGAGTCGGCAAAAGATTTCCCGTCGGCACGGACGACGGTTTATCAATGAGAATATATTGCTGCGCAGCTGCAGCCATGTTTCTCATATTTGTGGCTACCTTTGTTGCAGTAGCCTGCCTTACAGCATTTAAAGCTATCGGCGTAACTATCGACAATAACGCGGCAATGATTGCCAAAACAATCAAAAGTTCAATCAGAGTAAAACCGGCTCTCATGTTATTTCTCCTCATAACCATACCTCCTTTTAATTTTAATTATACCACTTTTTCTAAACTTGCTAACACTTTTAATTATTATATAACTTTCTTTGGAGAATGGATATTCATTTTGCTCAAATTATCTACTCTGCCATTTTCAAACCTGCGACGAAAGCGTGTAAAACCGGTGCTGCTTTCAATTCGTTTAGCAAGGTAAATCTGTTTGCTGAAATGATTAATTTAATCTCTCTTACATATTCTTCTCGCCTTTCTGAGTAGAATAGTAAACCATCTGCAAGCGGCTTATTGATTTTTCCAGATCTAATAGCCCTAAACTCTTTGTAGAATGGCGAAACATTCAAATTGTATGCATAGCTTCTAACAGAACTAAGTAAATCTGGAAAAACACGAACTTCGTAAGTTTCGCTTTTTGGCCTTTCTTTTGGAATAATCCCATTGCCTGGAGTGAATGTAAGTTCTCCAAAAATGTTGTTTGCCTCAATTGCAAACCTAGATGTTCCCCAGGCTGATTCTATTGCCGCTTGTGCAAGAGCTATTTCAACAGGTATGGGCATTACTTTTTCTAAAAGTTCGTGCTTGTTTTTGGCTTTGTACTTTGTCAAATACCTTGAAAGCTCAGGATCGTCTTCAGATAAATGAACTATTTTTTCGCGTTCTTCAAGAATTTCTTCGTTCACCTTAATTATTATCGGCATGAGAATCTTGACAAATAAGTCCTTTTTCTTTCTGACATCTTTGATCTGCCCCATGTCTTTGGGCAACTTTTTGAGAATAACTGATGGAACAACACCTAGCACTAAATCGTATCCAATTTGGTTGAAAAACTTTTCAACTTCAACATAACTATCAAACTCAAGTTCTAAAATCTGAGTATACTCTTCTTGCTGCGCTGGTTCAAAGTACTCAATTGATTTGAAGGTGAACCTTTGGGCCGTTGAGAGAGCTAAAATCATGAGAGCAGTCAAGATTGTTTTCTTCATGATTTCACCTCCAAATTCACAAGTTTTGTTCATTTACCATGCAAGTTGTAAGCTAGCCAATATCGTATGTATTCAACGTTGTTTTGGTCTCTTGCACTTACGAAAATTCTGTTGTATGCCTTTGTCAATGAAATTGGACCGAATTGTACGCTCATGTCTTTGAAGACCAAAGGCACAACTCCTTTTTCCGAGATGTACGCGATTACATTTCTTATTTTGCTTGGTTCAGTTAGTTTGCCACTAAATTGCAACAGTCCACCTTCAACGATGAGTTTTTCCACGTTCAAGATCAATGGTTTTCTTGAAAGAATATACTTGACATGGCTTTCAGTTGCCCAATCTTCCAAAAGTGGTTCACGTGGGATTTCGTACAGCCCATAAGTTATTGAGTAAGGACCAGGATTTTGTGTGAATGCAAGGCTAAAACCTTCCTGTTTCAAAACCTCAAAAAATTCTGGAAGGTAATGACCATAGGGATATGCATAGTACTTCATCCAGTAACCAGTTCTTTCGTAAAAAACTTGGTTTGCCTTTTTAAGATCTTCACGAAAGCGAATGATCAACTGATCTAAGGACATTTTCTTTAGAAGGGATGGAAAATCTTCATGCGAAAACGAATGATTAGCAAATTCGACGTTGTTTGCAAGCATTTCCTTTACCATATCCCAACTAAGATAGTCCGGATACCCAACGGCCCCAACTTGAAGAAACACAGAGAAGGGAATGTTGTGCTTTTTGAAAACAGGATAGGCGTGCTCATAAACAGAACGATATCCATCGTCAACTGTGAAAACTACAGCTTTGCCATCGAACTTTCTTCTACCATAGGCATAGTCTTCCAAATCCTTCAATGTCCATACTTCGAAACCAAGTTCTTTCACCAAGCGTATGTGCATTTCAAGTTCGTCAGTCCAAGTGTTGGTAGTCGGATAACGCGCATCGTTAAAGCGGTGGTAGAGAAAGACCACCACAGAAGCATATGAAATTGACGTAACAAGCAGCAAAATCAGTATTATTGCCTTTTTCTTCATATTCCTTTTCACCACAGGTTATTATAGTCTAGATGAACCATGTGGCTCGAAATACCAAAAGTTGAATTCGTACCGTTACAACTTGTCAATATTTATTAACGATTATATCACCTAAGATGAAGAAATTTGTAAATATGGTAATTAAATATTCTCAGCCATAGTATGAAGTTAACAAGTAAGGTTAGATGGATAGTATCACTTAAGCTGAAAACTCTTCTGGGACGTTTAAGTAAGCTAGCTAAATGCATGTTTATAAATGGTAATACGCTGCAAAAATGACTATAGGTCTTTATGCATTTAAGATAGCTGGTTAATTTTATAGAACTTCGGCTAATGGCAAAGCCAGTCAGTTATTGTACAAATCGAATAAGAGTTGTTAACAAAACTAAGACTAAATGCGATCTTAGGCAAAATTGGGGTGTAGAATACAATGGTATAGCCAGTATGATACCAAATACCTTGCTATGGCAAGTTTTCGAGAAAGAAAAAACGTGACAATGTAAAGTGTAGCATATTAAACTTCTTACGAGGAAGGAAAATCTTTCAGAGATTTTAGCAGCTAGAAAAAACAGCTAAACTCAGATTATGATAGAAAAAATAGTTGAAGACAGCGGATTGTCTGAGAGGTTATATTAATATAATCATGTAATGGGGATGTGGCAGAAATTGGTGGTGATAGTGTGAAGTTTTTGGCAATTTTCGCTGCTTTGATAAATATCTTTTTAATGAACATTTTCTTATTTGGACAAAGCATTTATTTCAGCCCAGGGCTTGATTTAGTGCTCACTGTTTACGATCCATTTTTTGAAATGAAACCAACAAAGCCAAATGAAATAGGCTTATTTCAAGTACCAAATAAAACTTCCATTTTACAGATTGTCTCGTTTTCTATGCCTGGTTTCAACGATTCTGCGTCTGTAGGGAAACTTATTGGAATGCAACTTGTAGGTGCCGAAGAGTTGGCTACAGCAAGTTTTTGGCTTGGTAATCAGGACCTTTTCTATAGAAGGTTTTCGGTTAGTTTGTCTGAAAAAAAATCTGAAGGTGCGCAAATAGTTTTCCTACGAGGCGGAAAGGGGTATGTGCTGACTTATCATTCAAGTTCTGAAGAGTTCTGGCAACATTTGATACCAGCTATGTTGACAATGACAAGTTTGAAACTTGGAGAAAAGCCTGATGTGTATTTGAACACCGATCACAATTACACTGTGAAATTGATGGGACCTTTCGTTGCTGTGAAGCCTAGTCAGGGAGAAATTGGCGCTTTTGCAACCGTAGTTGATGATAAGAGAGGTTATGTACAGATTGCTAAGGAAAGCTTGCCAAGACTAATGAAGGTGAGTGAATATTCAGAGACTGTTGAGAAGAATACGCTCACAAAGTTGAAAAATTACAGGTCTATTAGTGCTGGATCAAATTATGTAGAAGGTATGGATTTTGCATGGAGAATCTTTGAGTTCGAAAGGCAAGGAATACAATATCGCTGTATTCAAGCTTACGCAGTGGTGGAAAAAAATGCCCACACGATGAGTTATATTGCGAAATACAGTGACTTTGAATATTTCCTACCAGCGGCAATTTACATGATGTTTTCGTTTAAACCTATTTGGTGAACCATCTTTGAGGGTATATAATCTTCAAGGGTGATAACTAGTGAGAATAACAATTATATTTTTGTCTTTGGTCTGTTTCACCATCTTATCTGTTGGTCAAGAGCTGTTTGAGTATGTTGCTAACAACATTAATATTTCATACAAGATTGTGTCTGAAAAATTCACTCAAACAGAAACAAAGCTTATTCACGTAATTCTTAAGAGTCAAAACTGGCAGGGAATAGATTGGAAACACGATGTTTTAATTGTCATACCAAAGAATGTGATGTACCCAGATGCGGCTGTTTTAGTAATCACCGGGGATTTTGATCCGACGGTATCAAGAGAGCTCGAAGAGTACGTGTGGATCGCTGACAAATTTTCAGCACCATTGGTTATTCTTGGAGATATTCCCAATCAACCGATCTATGGTTTGAAGGAAGACGATCTTATTGCTCACACCCTGGTTGAGTACAGAAGAACGAATGACCCAACCTTTCCTCTTCTATTCCCAATGACGGCAAGTGCGGTGGCAGCGATGGATATGGCTCAGCAGCTTTTGAATGTTCAAAGATTTTTCGTTACAGGTGCATCAAAACGCGGTTGGACAACTTGGCTTTCAGCGGTCGTGGATCAAAGGGTTTTCGCAATCGCACCAATCGTTTTCGATATGCTGAACTTCCCTGCACAGTACAAACAGCAAATAACTATGTACGGAAAATTTAGCGACAGTTTGAGACCTTATGTTGAACGTAACGTGATGGATTGGGCGCAAGATGAAGTCGGCCAAAGACTCATTCGAATGCTTGATCCATTTTCCTATAGGGACAGGGTGACGGTACCGAAATACATAATCAATGCAACAAACGACGAATATTGGACAATAAATTCGAGCAGGCAGTATTTTCAAGATTTGCTTGGACCAAGCTACCTTTTGTATGTTCCAAACAATCCGCATGGAATTAGGAACATACCATTTGTCGTGGACAACGCAGCAAACTTTTTCAAACTTGTTGTTGAAAACAAGCTTCCAAAATTCGATTTTTCCATTTCAGATTCCAAAATCATAGTCAAGCAAAATGAGTTTATAAAAGAAGCTTATGTTTGGAGAGCCGTTTCAGACGTAACTGACTTTAGAAAAGCTCTTTGGATGAGGGTAGCTTTGAGTCCGTCAAATGGAGGCTACACTGTCGAACTTGACCCACCCACAGGAAGACACATCGCATACTACGTTGAGGCAATTTTAGAAATAGACGGACTACGAATTAGCTTTTGCACACCGGGGGTGTACAAATGAAAGTTGCTGGGATAGTTGGAGGAATGGGATCACTTTCAACGGTAGATTTTCTGCAGAAAGTTGTTATGCTGACAAAGGCAGAGAAAGATCAAGATCATATAAAGATGGTTGTTGATTTCAATACTTCTGTACCTGACAGGACAACGGCCTTGCTTTACGGTGGAGAAGATCCGACACCATATCTTGTAGATTCAGTGAACAGGCTTGCAAAAGCTGGTGCAGAGTTCGCTGTATTTATATGCAACACCGCACATGCTTTTCTTGAAAAGGTGCAAAGCCAATCGGTGATACCCATTTTGAACCTGCCAGAACTTACAATTCAAAGGCTTCAAGAAAAAGGCGTTAGAGAGCTATGGTTGACTGGCACAAAAGGATTGATATTTAGTCGTGTTTATCAAAAGGCCGGTGAAAAGTTCAGAGTGAAAGTGAAAGTTCCAGACGAACAAATGCAAGATAATTTGATGAATGTGATTTATTCAGTTAAAGCAGGAAGGATTGAAAAGGCCAAGGAAATTTGGTTTGTCGAGATCGAACCAAAATTGGATGGATATGTTCTACTGGCTTGCACGGAATTACCTGTTGTTGCAAAAAGTGA
>JBEPZZ010000094.1:0-5688 GCA_041640575.1 Pseudothermotoga sp.
GCGATATGTTTATGATCATGGCAGAACTGAGCGATCTGAATGCCTATCAGAAATCGACACAAAAAGCAAGCCAAAAGTCCAGAGAGGATAGCTAAATTGAAATATTGTAATTCTATATAAACAATTTGTTGTGTAAGTCTCCTCATATAGTTATTATGTGCTTCTAATAGTGTATTTTATGTCCTTTACAAGAATATATTTGAGCTAATCTGAATAAGTGATCCACTTATAATTACTTATAGATAATAATTATGGATCATTTCCATGGTATGTAATAAAATCAGTACTTTTATGAAAGAAAAAAGAAAGGGATGCGGCTGTTTCGCATCCCTCTCGAAGAACTGAAAAAGTCTTAAATCGCAAAAATGCTTATAATCCACACAGTAAGCGCCGAGACTAAACCTTGGATCAAACTACCCAAAGTCTGAAGCTTATACCCCGTTTTAACATCCATATTCGAGAATTGTGTGACCACCCAGAAGTAGCTATCATTAGCATGTGAAACAACCATTGATCCGGCTCCAATAGCCACCGTGACAAGAGCTTTTGCAAGAGCTGATGTAAACCCAAGAGGTCCCAAAAGTGGCGCCATAAGAGCCGAAGTCGTGATTAACGAAACTGTTGATGATCCTTGTGCTGTTTTTATAGCTGCCGCAATTATAAATGGCAACCAAATGCCAAGCTTTGCCCTGGCAAGTTGTTCACCTATGATGCGCGCAACATTCGAGTTTTGCAATACTCTTCCGAATGCTCCACCAGCAGCGGTGAGGAGTATTATCACGCCTGCGCTAACAACAGCTTGCCCGATCCAGCCATTCATGGAAACCATATCCTTTGTAAGCTTTTTGGGAAGTGTGAAAGCGATCAGAACACCTATCATCAAAGCTGTTACGGGATTCCCAAGAAATCCAACAATGTTTCGGGCAGCACCGTCGCCGAAAGGCTTAGTTGGAAAGTCGGAAATAGATTTAAGAACTATTAGAACCAGTGGTAAAACTATTGGCAAGAAAGCTAATAGCGCTCTTGGTGCTTCTTTCATTTTCTTTGCTATTTCTTCTTCCGTTAACTCGGGTTGTGGATCTATATAGATTTTTGATGCGAACTTAACCGAGAAGAACCAACCTGTCAGCATAGCAGGAATGGCAACAATCAAACCAACCAAAATCACCAATCCAAGGTCCGCACCCAAGTTCCCGGCTGCAGCAATTGGACCAGGTGTTGGTGGAACCATCGTGTGAGTTGCATATAGACCCAAACTCAAAGCTATTGCAGTTGTTGATAGACTAAGATTTGCCCTTTTAGTTAAGGCTTTATTTAGAGGGTTCAAAATTACAAACCCAGAATCACAAAAGACTGGAATTGAAACAATATAACCTATTATGGACATCGCTAGTGGCACATTCTTCTTTCCAGTCACTTTCAGCACACTTTCAGCCATGGTAAAAGCGCCAGCAGATTTTTCAAGAAAAACTCCTATGATAGTTCCAGCAACAATTACAATACCTATGGAACTAACCGTTCCGCCAAATCCACCTGTGATAGCACTTATGATGTCGGCAAGCTTCATCTTTGAGAAAATTCCAAACAAAAAGGCTGCAAATATCAGCGAGAGAAATGGATGCAACCTCCACCTAACAGTAGAAACGATGATGAACAAAATACTAAGTACAAGCAGTACACTTGGCCATATAGCCATTCCCATGCCTCCTCTCTGATGAAGAATTAGCCTTGAGTAATATGATACTACTCGTGAAGTTAATATTTCAAGATTTAATTGGCAAAAACTTGTAGATATCACAGAGAATCTGTCATTCAACAAAGTCCTCAAGCGTATGATTAATGCTTTGACTGATTATTGAAATTAGATCACAGCATGGATAGCAAATCTTTTGAGAAATAATCTTACAGGAAGGTACTTCTTTCAATGGACAGGCAAGAACAACCTTCTAACATTATTAGACAACTGATGAATCCTCTAAAATAAGTTGAAAATGCTGCGTCACTATTAGATGGGGCAGTCATATTTAGGATAAATAAACCCTTCATATCGACATATCCATACTCAATACTCATCTATCGCTACGGTTCTAATCGCATCAACATTTTCAAATCAGCGCTAACAAATGCTTGTTTTGTCCAGTCCTTCGTGGAGGACACATTTTCGTAAGCTATTTGAAAAGCAGAAAAACAACTAGAACAACTATCACCATAGTCACTACAAGATTTCTTAAACAGTTCTATAAACCGATTAAAAAGTGCATAGATGAGGCTTTTTAAAAACTCAACAACAAGAATCTGTATTTTATTGCTCTCATTTTTAATACCTTCAAGTTTGTATGCTGTAGGATTAGCAATGTCTTTTTAGCTTAACAGATTTTCAGTCTTGCAAATTCAGTAACCCCCAAATAACATTCAAAGAACTGTTTTACAGAGACCTTGCTTTTCATAAGATATCAACTTTGTCTCTAATTTTCATGTTTTTATCTCCGTACATGCAAATAAGCTTATAATTTGCTCCTGACTTTTCTTTTAACCTGAAAACTACTCTTATGGGTTTACCAATATTTTCAAACTAACATAAGTTGAGCCTTTTGATACTCTTTTGGTGTATTTACTGAAACAAAATCAAACAAAAAATCTCTTTGACCAAGTTCTACGGATACTTCTACACTAAGTCTGCTGAGTCGAAACACCTACATCCTAATCAATCATGTATTCTGTCACTTGAATTCCATCAATCAAAATAGTGTTTATGTCACTATTTTTCTCAACATATAAAGCCGCTTCTTTTGAAAAATTTGAAGTCGTTATAAAAATTCCCTTTCCTGCTCCTTGACCAACTAACACACCAACCTAAAAGTGAAGGCTCATCTTATCACATTGTTGGGCAGCTGATACATCCTGTGAAATAATTTGGAAATGCTGCGCCAACATTAGGTGGAACAATCAGAGTTGGCATGAATAATCCCTTCATATCAACATATCCATGCTCATCTATCGTTGGGATTATGCTTATATCAACACTTTCAAACCATTCTTCCGTTACAGCTTCTCCATATACATTCTTACCATCAAAGTAATTTGTCGGGTCTAGTAATAAGATCGCAAGTTCAACTTTATCAGGTATACCTGGCTTCAGTGATACAATCCCCCTCGCTTCAAAGGTTCTTTCCACGCTTGCTCTACCGTAAAGTGCATAGTTGTTCTTTTTATTGTACACTGATGTAGTTCTCAGAACAATCACAGCTGGGTTGCTGTTGCTCGTAATCCCCACACCCAAATTGTCGTAAGCAATACTATTACTAAGAACATGTCTTACGGCAATACCTTCACCACCGAGTTTGAAACCATTACCTTCTCCAGTTTTCCCCTCGAAAGTAATGCCATTTCTGAAGGCCACGCAGTTTTCGATTGTCACTTCTCCAATTGGTCCTGTTTCAACTTTTGAGTACAGATCCCAACCGTCATCAACGTTATTGAAAGCTATGCAATTTCTGAATATGTTTCCACGTCCAACAGCCAGCTTTGCAGCGAATCCATCAGCATTGTTCGCGCCTGGATCACAATTATTGTAAGAGATGCAACTTGTGACCAAATTGTAAGATGGCCATTTCTCAAAAGGATCTGTTGAAGAGCCACTAATTTGTATGCCGGTATCACCGTTGTTATAAGCATTAATTCTTTCAAGAATGTTGTAATGACCTGCCACATTTATGCCTTTAACATTTCCGTCACTATTGCAAACATCGATGTTTTTTATGTGCCAGTGATTAGCCAAAAGTGCAAATGCCGATGCAAATGGTCCTGACCCAGCGCCTCTGAAATCTAATACTGCACGCTGGTCATTTTCCACTTTAAGAACTATCGGTCTATCCATCTCACCATCAATGCCACGCGGGATTACCAAAGGCTTAGACATCTTATAGAGCCCAGGTTGGAGCAATATTGTCTGACCTGGCCTAGCAAAGCTGATAGCTGTATAAATATCCAGAGGTGATTCTATAGTCCCAGTTCCGCTTGAAGAACCATTTGATGACACATACAAAGTATCCTGATCGAAGAATTTGTATTCAACACTAAAGTCAATAGTTTTTGCTTCATATGATGAAAGCAGTTGCCCATTTGCTGTTGTATAACCTGTTTTTGGTGTGAACACAATTTTGTAGTTATTCGACCCCTGCTTTAAAAATAGTTCATAAGCAAACTCAATAGATGCCTTTATTTCAACATTTTTGAGAACCTCATTTCCATCTGAATCAAAAAGTGTGAGCGCGCCATCTGCATTAGCCAAGAAAATTAATTTGTAATTTTCTCTACCGGACGTCGAAGGTGACAGAACTCTGTATGAGGGTTCAACCGCTTGAGCTGGCTCCGGCTGCGCAGGTGGATCAGTTCTTGGATCGGAAGTCGTGAATGAGATATTTGAAATGGTCACCACAGTACCCCTTGCAGCAGCCAAGCCCACATAGATTTTTTCAGAATCAAGAACTGTAAGTTTCTTCCATCCATTGTCGTACATGATTATTTCAGTGGATGGATCGTCGTTCAAAATCGCATGATAACCAGTGTTCGTTTTCTTCAAAGTCAAGGTGTAGCTATCTCCCTGCTTAACAACCTTACCGGGTGTCCAGTCGAAAGCCGTGTAAAGTACTGTAGCACCAGTTGTAAAGTTTTTTTCAACATGTTCTTGGGTTAAACCATATACAAACCGGCTACCCAAGGCAGGTCGAAGAACTTGTGTTGTACCATCTGGAAGAGTCCTTCGCATTCTTCCGCAAATGATACCTGCTGAGTTCGTCATAAAAAGCTCTGTACTTCCGTGGATGCCAAGGCTGTCTCTGATGATTATTCCAAAACCTTCTTGCCCATCTGGGGTAGGATTTATGTAATCAACATGGAAAGTGGCCGTAAAAACAAAGTTCTCCTCTTGTGGGTTGACCTCCGTGTAGTAGAACGAAATCCCATCAAAGAAATCTGTGAACTTTCCACCCTTTTTGTCTATCGTCCCGTCTGGATTATACGTGCACGCATACAGTCTGATGGCTCCATTTTCTAGATATTCAATCTTGTTGGTAACAGAACTTGTTGTTTGTCCAAACCAGATGAACTTCCATTTTCTCTCTTCGACCTCTGCAACTTTTTTTCTCAAATAACCACTTACGCTTTGTTGCCCACGTACTGCTGTGACTCTTATCTCGTACTCGACGTTCGGTAGCAAGTCTGATATTGTACAAGAAGTTGTGGTCAAATCATCAGCAAAGATTTTATACGAATCTTCATCGACTCTTTTGTACTCTACCACGTACCTCTCAGCTTCTTTCACTTTACTCCATTCAACTAGTAGCTTGTTGCTTGACTTCGTATATGCCTCAACCTCTGGTTTAGTCAATGGGAGAAGAAAGGAAAATTTTTCAACTTGAGATACCTTAACCTCCTCTTCATCGTTTCGCTGAGCAACTATCCGAAAAAAATATTCACCACTTCGCTTTGGGCTGTAACTTACTCGTCGAATGGTTTGCTTATCGCTACCAACAAGGATACTGTCAATTTCCCTAAGTTGGGCATCCAAAATTTGTACTAGAGCTTTGTCCGCACCTTCAAATCCAGTTTTCAACTCAAAAGTTATTAATATACGATCATTTGACGCTTCGTCAAGTTCAACAGACAAAATATTTGGTGGTTCAACAG
>JBEPZZ010000095.1:0-5534 GCA_041640575.1 Pseudothermotoga sp.
TGATGAAGCTGGAAGAAAGTATTCTGGAATAGCAGATTATTTTACTGTTGCAAAGAAAGCTGTTATTGAAATGTTAAGGCAAGTAGGACCTTTCAAGGAAAGCAGAATGAAAGGCGTTATAATACGCCATTTAGTCTTACCAAACAATGTCTCTTCAACGGAAAAAGTTCTCGAATTCATTTACTTTGGCCTTTCTCCAAATGTACCAGTTTCTCTAATGTCTCAGTACAATCCTCTTTTTCGAGCTAAAGATGATCCGTTAATCAATCGAAGAATCACTTCCGAGGAATACCAAGCTGCAATAAAAAAGGCTCTCGACCTTGGTCTAGAAGGATGGATCCAAACCGACGAGAAAAAAAGAGTCACAGTTAAACCAATTCCTTCAACATATAAAATTATAGAGCTTTTGAGATCAAGAAGCCCAAGGTTTACTGTGAATATTTAACAATACCAAAATTAGTTGGTTTTAAATTGAGTTTCTGTTCACCAATTTTCCACAACTAGACTGCATAAAATGCATGTTCGGTTATTGATTAATGATTATCTAAACATCGCCTTCTTGTTGCCTTAGAACTTTATTAGCGTTAAAATCATGTGACACATAGTTTCCTTTGAAAATCTAAACTTTTTTCATCAATCACTACTTGAGATTTTCCTCTTTTTCAAAGTTTCCTAGTTGTTTTTCATTTGAAAGTAATTTAACTTAGTTGAAGCTTAGATACAATATCTGTCGATCTAATTCAAACAATTTTCCTCGTTCTATTAATTACTAGAAACATGTTCACTGGCTTTGAAAGTAAAAAGTCTTCTTGACAATCTATTGTGCCGTCGAAATTAGGAAGAACAACAGTACACCAAACAGGCCTAATCCAAGCACCGTAAGGGTAATCTCTTTTGTGTAAGTGTACACTGATCTATCGATTGTAACAAATTTGCTAGCATAAAATGCTTCAGAATCAGTTTTTGCCGTTACTCTAATTTCATAAACACCGTCCGGCAACCCGATGCCAGTCCATATGATAGTGTTAGTTCCAGCCTTCCCGCGGCCTGACCAAGTCCAAACAGTTTTTTGATTTTGATCTATAGCTTCAGCGATAAGTTGTGCTGGTTTACTTAGATAAATGTAGAATGTTGTTGTGTCTTGGTACCAATCATCGTTTGGAGAGAAAACTTCTGGTTCAACCTTCAGATCCAACATTAGGGCTTCTTCAACCAATTTGATGTTTACACTCGTTTCTTTCATGTAGTTAAAAGTCATCAAACGCGTTTCGGAAACAAATCCATCTGCCTTAAAAGTTACGTATTGAGTACCTTCAGGTACGTACACAATATCCTTTACGGAGTTTACTTTGCCGAGAAATTTTCCTTCAATGTATACTTCCACAGGATAAGTGTTCGAGAAAATTCTCAGAGCACCAGCTCTTCTAAGTTGTGACGTAACAACAACTCTGGCATTTGGTGAAGTGTAGACGACAACTTCATAAGGAACGAACCAATCTTTGACAACTGTAATTCTGTACTGTCCGGAGGTTGAAACAGTTATCTCAAGTTTCCCTTCTAAATTCACAAGTCCATAATAAAGGCCGTTTAAATAGACCACGGAAAACGGCTCAGAGTAGACAACAATAACGCTTTGAGTGAAAGCGATACAGCTCAAAGCGATCAAAGCCAAAACCAAAAATTTGGTCATTTTCACACCTCCGCCATAAGAATTCTACCAGTCTGTTGTCGTGTACCAATCTACCACGTTTTTAACAGCCCAACTTACTCCTTCTTGAATGTAATCAACTGCTATTACAAGTAATTCTGTGGAGCGAATATCGATGACACCAATTGCATCTGAATCAAGCTCACTAGCAATATTGATATAGGCACTGGCTCTAGGTTTTATGCTACCAGAGAGTTCTTTCAAAATTCTTCCTTGGAAATCGTAGATCCAGACATAGACGTCTGTCTCTCTTGAGGAAGTATTCAAAATCATCAAATCTGTTTCGATTTTTTGGATGTTCTCGTAATATGTAGCGTACCAGTAATATTTCGCATCTTTTGAACTATGTACTGATTCCATTACCGTATCGCGTGCAAACAAAGTACCATTGCTTGTGTAAGAGACCGATACGACAAGTAATTGATCAGACTGAACTAGGACTAAACCCCAAGCATCGGATCTGGGGCTTATAAGCTTTGATAAATCGACCAAAATCGTTTCGTATGGGTTTGTCCTGTAGGTATTTTTCCAGAGTTCCTTACCTTCAGAGCTGTAAACGACCACTCTAAAGTAAGCTTTTTCATCACTGAGATTGGAAATGAAAAATGCCGTTTCCCTTCCCGCCGTTGAATCATGATAAAAGCAGTAATCGGCACCAATTGTTATCATTGCAATAACCAGAAAAGTCAGTATTAAAGACTTTTTCATACTATTACCTCCCCTTATAGAGATCTTTAATATATTGTACAATATCTAAGTGAAAAAGAGTAAGTAAATTCTTTTCGAAAAGAAAACCAAATTAAGAATGACTTACACCACGAATGAGATTCACATAAGAGGTTGCTTTGAAACATTTTGTGTGTAAAATTTCGACATCAAATGCATTTTATGTGCTTCTAGTCAAGCAGATTCCAAAGCACTTCTAAGTGATCACATAAACTTTCTACAATAATCTTTAGTGATTAGATAAAAAAATGTGCAAAATTAGACAAATATGATGAGGATCTTAGCAAGTACCGAGTATCCAAGCAAGGAATTTAAGAAATCACCTATTTGGGGTGATTTCTTAATCTTCCAAAAGCCTTTTTTCACCTTGAAGTTCTCTTATGCGGTCTATTTCTTGGGTTACTTCGATAGTTCCCATATAATTCCCTTTTTCGTCTCTGACAGCAAAATATCGAATATAAATCAACTTTCCTTTGAAATTTATCCAAAATTCCTCTATGTCTTTTTTACCTTCTTTAAAATTTCTAAGGATTTTTTCGACAACAGGATAACTTGCCGGGGGATGACAGTTCTGAACCTTTCGGCCTATAACAGTTCGTGGTCTAGTAAAGATGCGGTTTTTAGTTGCTGAAAAGTACCTTACGGTGTCATCCTTGTCCACGAAAGTAATATCTACAGGAAGATGGTTGAAAATTAATTCAATTTCTTTTGGTGTAAGCATGCCGGTCGGGAATTTTATAAATCCTTGTGTACTATCACCTGCACTAACTTTCTCTATTTTTTCCAGATCTATTCCTGCAGGCTTCCATTCCGCTTCTGGTTCCACAAGACAGTAGCCTATTTCATCCTCGGATTTGTAAATTTGATACCATTCATCTTCGGTGAGTTTTTGTTCGGCAAGTGGGAAAAGAATCTTTTCTTCTTTGAATATCATTTCTTTGATTTTGTTGAAAACTTCCATTGCTTTTTGTAGCACTTGATCTTTAATTTCAGAATTGTAATCATATAGCATCGTTTTGAATTTTCTGAGGTCTTCTCTTATTTCGTTGTCAACACCCCACATTACCTTAGAAGGCCCATATACACCATATTTTTCCAGGTAAGGGAAAAGAAGTTCTTCTTTTCTCTTGTAGTGTTTCTCTACGTCGAAAAGAAGGTTCACTTTTTCCATAAGTTTCAGTACTATATTTTTCTCTGTATCAGCATAAGAATTTCTTAGTTCTTCCAAAAGTGGGATTAGCTCCTTTTCTATCAATTGTTCTATGGCTCGGTTTTCCTTGAAAAAAGTATGAAGCGGGTGGCCAGGAATTGTCCTTGGTTCCTGCTTTTGTTGTAAAGCTTCCTTGAATACAGCTGCATGCACATCGCACAATCTTTGTACCTCTTCCACCGGCATACCTTCTTGGATTAGAGCTTGTTCCATGGCAGAAATTTCTTCGGCTGATACATCTTTTACAATCTCTTTAAATCTTTGCTTTACCTCATCAAATGGTTTACCTTTGTGCAGATCCATTATTAACTCCTTTAAAACCTTGATCCTATATTCACGGTTTTGGATAATTTCTGACATAACAAAACCTCCCATCAAATGATCTTTTACCCTAAGGTTGAAAAACGACAATAAGCAGCATTTTGAATCTTTCTACGGCGTAAATAGCATGTGGAACTTCCGCGGGCATTACTATTACTTGACCAGCCTTCAGATGAAATTTTTTCTGACTTATGGTTATTTCAGCTTCTCCGTCTAGTATTTGAACAAAAGCATCACCAGGTGAAGAATGAGCGCTTATCTCTTCGCCCTTGTCAAAAGAAAAAATAGTTATACTTAAGTTTTTCCCTTGAACAAGAGTTCGGCTTTCTACCTTGCCTTCTTGATATTCTACTAAATCAACTATGTTATAACTTTCTGAGTGAGACAAATTCCTGATGAATTTTCCGGATTTTTCCATAAAATCACCTCGAGCTTTCCAGATAGTTTGATTCATCTATATTTTATCAGTTTTGAGATATAGCGTCTTAATAATTTTTTAATATGATTTTGCACAATAATCTTAGAACATAGCACATTTGTTTAATTCATTTCAGTCATATTCAGCATACTGCTTATAGGACATATTGACGGCGAAAGGGGGTGAAGGTATGTATAAGAAACACTTGGTACTGTTAATTACGGTAGCATTTGCAGTCTTTGCGATATCGGCAACGTTCAACAACAGATCTTATACTGGCGCGGATTTTCCCTACATTGGTGCTTTGTTCTGCCACGACGGTGATTATGTAGAGTTTTGGTGCATGGAAGGGTATAACTATTTTTATTACATGGTTCGGCAGAACAAAAAGGCTTATATTGAACTTGCTGTGGATGGAAAACTCCAGGGCACAGTGTTAGAACTACCCGTAACAATGGGTAATCAATCATTTGTCTATGAGGTTGGTGAACATTTCTCGTATGCAAATTGGGGCAAATTTACATTACTGGGAAGCACTTACGTTGGGCATAAAATACGTATCGTCTTTCGTGAGAATCGAACAATTAATAAAATCTACTGTCCTGAGAACGATATTATGATCAAACTTCCTCCAGAAGCAAAGGAATGGAACCTTGTCTACAAATGGAGCGGTGTTGATTCAAGAGAATGGTGCGATCTAGACGAAGTTGCTAAGTGAACAATAACTCAGTATCGGTTTGAGGCTACTTATTAAGCAGGCACCTGATTACGAATGTTATGGTGCCTGCTTGATGAAACTCCTTGCCCCTTTGCAAAAGCCTTGTCCAAAACATGATTTGTTAGCTCAATTTACCTGCTTTCAAACACTCTCGGTAACATCCTGAGATGAACTAAAAAGTGAAACACATCAAAATCAATCTTCACCCGTATAAAATATCTTTCTCTCAATTTACCTTGTTATGTTTAACTGGTATTCAGTAACTAAACTTTTCACATACTGCATTTTTATGGTTTAAAAAGGCCACCACAAAAATGTAAGGTAAAAACTGTTATATCTACGATTTTTCTCCGGCGGCGGATGCTGACTAAGTCCACGAAACTCATAGCAGATTTAAACACTAAGAAGTATCCTAGGTTGAAACCTTCTGACA
>JBEPZZ010000096.1:0-5469 GCA_041640575.1 Pseudothermotoga sp.
TCTTGAAGTATTTGCTGGCAACTGTACCCTGCCTTGGGGAATAAATCGCAAGATTTAATCGTTCAAATTGTAGCAATTTCACTGTTTCAACAGTTTGCTGATGATCTTCTTCTGTTTCCGTTGGGAAACCAACTATCACGTCACTGGTTACTGAAGCTTGCGGAACAATTTTTCTAATCTTTTCCACAAGCTCAATGAATTGTTCACGAGTATACCTACGGTTCATCATTCTCAAGATTCTGTTGCTCCCAGATTGAATTGGTATATGAAAAGTTTTAGCGGCCTTGGGATTTTTGGCAACGGTTTGGATCAGTTCATCAGTCATGTCGGTCGGATAAGATGTTAAAAACCAAATTCTTTCGATTCCATCAATTTCACTTGTCATTTGAATTAGTTTGGCCAGACTGCTTCCATCTTTAAGATCTTTCCCATATGCATCGACATTTTGTCCTAGAAAAGTTATCTCTTTAACACCAGACTCGGCCAACATCTTAACTTCTGCTAGAACGTCGTCCATGGGTCTACTCTTTTCACGACCCCTTGTGTAAGGAACGATACAGTAGGTACAGAATCTGTTGCATCCATGGATGATCGTTACCCAGGCATGGTGAACTGATGAACGATAGCGTGGTAAGGATGACATGTCTGTGCAAATTGTATCTTCTAGATAAACAACTTTTTCCCCGTTCAAGGCTCTCTCTAGAACTTGAGCAATCGCAAGAATTGACCTGGAACCAAGTACGAAATCAGCACCTTTTTCTAACAAATCCTGGCCTTCTAGGTTGGAACCACACCCAGTTATACCTATTATCTTCAGTTGTCCTTCTCGCTTTAACTTCACAAGTTGCCCAAGTGTCGAGTGATATTTATCTTGTGATTTTTGCCTGACCACACAGGTGTTTAGAATAACAATCTCGGCCTGGTTGGGATCTTGCACAATTTCATATCCTCTCTGAGATAGTATTCCAAGCATTATCTCACTGTCATTTTCATTCATTTGGCAACCAAATGTCTTGACGTAGACTTTCATATTTGTTAAAAGGGGGCTTTTCAGCCCCCTCTACTTATTCCTCCTCAAGCTCAGTTTCTTCAAATAAATCAGAGATATCCAGAGATTCTTCCTCAGTTAACGCTTCAGTGGGGTGCTCACTTACTTCTTCGGTTGGTTGTTCAGCAAAGGAAACTCCTTCTCGACCTTCAAGGTAAGCATCGGCAATCCTTGAAGTGATCAACTTTATAGACCTTATGGCGTCATCATTAGCAGGAATAACAAAATCAATTGGATCTGGATCGCAATTGGTGTCGACAAGTGCTATCACAGGTATGTTGAGTATGTTAGCTTCCGCAACTGCATTTTTCTCCTTTCTTGGGTCCACAAGATAGAGAATATCCGGCAACTTTGTCATGCCCTTAAGTCCACCAAGGTTTTTTCTGAGTTTCTCAAGTTCCTTGCGAAGAATACTTTGCTCCTTCTTCGGAAATTTGTTCAGCTCACCACTTTCTTCCATCTGCTCAAGTTCAATCAGCCTTGCGATTCTGGACTTGATAGTGTTGAAGTTAGTCAGAAGTCCACCAAGCCATCTGTTATCAACGTAGAAAGCACCGCACCTTTTTGCTTCTTCTCTAACCACATGCTGTGCTTGCTTCTTCGTACCCACGAAGAGCATTGTTGCGCCTTCACTTGCTTTGGCTCTCACAAAATCACAGGCTTCTTCAATTAATTTGAGGGTCTTCTGCAAATCAATAATGTAGATTCCTTTTCTCGCCCCGTATATGTACGGAGCCATTTTGGGGTTCCATCTTCTTGTTCTGTGGCCAAAGTGCGCTCCAGCTTCAAGAAGCTGCTTCATCGTTATAGCCGGCATTACAACACCTCCTGATTTGGTTAAACTTCTCGCCCTCATCATTTCCCATAAGCCGACCCTTATAGAAGGGCACCGAGGCCTGGGATCAGAGGACGTGCTTTTTTAAAAGCGTTTATATTATACACTGATTTGTTAAGTTTGGTATAACCATGTTGTGAAAACATTGCTTCTGGTATTATCTAACTGGAGGTGATCTTGTGCCGCTTTATAGATACATCTGTCAGAATTGCCAAAAAGAATACACTCTGTTGAAAAGCATTAAAGATCCAGAGGCAACTTGCCCAAATTGTGGTCAAAAAATGGAGAGGCAAATTCCACGTATTCAAATAAAAGGTAACAGTTCTGGTTCTTCATGTTCATCTAACAGTTGTAGCGGTTGTTCTGGCTGTTCATCTCATTCATAAGAGGTGATACGTGTGAAAGTGAACTATGAAGAGCTGGTCTATCGTTGTCCACATTTACCTGAGTTCAATCGTGTAAGTGAAATTACCCCATTTGAGGGATTCATTGGTCAGGAAAGAGCCGTCAGAGCTTTGGAAACTGCACTTAGCATAAGCGAAAGAGGATTCAACGTCTTTGTTGTCGGTGTCCCACAAACTGGTAGAAGAACGCTTGTTACAACATTTCTAATGCAGCAGGCAAGCAAAATGGGTAGGCCAAACGACTGGGTTTATGTTTACAACTTCACAAATCCATCTGAACCTAAAGCAATTTCTCTTGAACCTGGAAAAGGCACACAGTTCAAGCAAGATATGCAGAAGTTGTCAGAGGATGTTATAGATGCGATAGAAAAAGTTTTTGAAAGTGAAGATTATGCTGCAAAGAAAGCTGAACTTGAGGACGAATATATGTCCAGAAAAACACGCTTATGGGAGGAACTCAAGGAAAAGGCATCGCAGCTGAGCTTTGCTGTGCAACTCACTCCAACTGGGGTCGTAACAATACCACTTTATGAGGGTAAACCCTTGACACCAGAGAGTTTAGAAAGTTTGCCGGAAGATATTAAGAATTCCTTCAACGAAAACAGTAGAAAGCTCAAGCATATCATAGAAGGTACTCTCTATAAATCTAGAAAGCTTGACAGAGAATACAAAGAAAAACTCATGGAACTGGACAGGTATGCCGCTTTGTTCACTGTGGGTTCAATGTTCGATGAGATGAGAAAACAATACGAAGACAACGAGGATATATTGCAGTACCTAAAGGATGTTGAAAACGACGTCCTCAACAATTTGATCCAGCTGAGAAGTGAAGAATCGGAAGTTAGAGAACTTTTCAAGAAGCGTTATTCAGTGAACCTGTTTGTTGATAACTCACAAAGTCTTGGGGCACCTGTCATTTTTGAAAGGAATCCGACATATGCGAACTTGGTGGGAAAGGTTGAATACTATAGTCGAACCGGAATGCTCTTCACCGATTTCACGATGATCAAACCTGGGGCACTTCACAGAGCAAATGGTGGATTTCTGATACTGGAAGCGGAAAATGTTTTGAGAAATCCTTATGCATGGGAGGGGCTTAAGCGTTGCCTGCTTTCGGAGGAAATTGCTGTTGAAAATCTTGAAACCGCTCTTGGTTTTTCAAACATAGTCTCTTTGAGACCACAGCCAATACCACTCAATGTTAAAGTTTTCCTAATTGCAACACCTCGTCTGTATCATATCTTGTACGAGCTTGACGAGGATGTAAGAAAGCTCTTCAAAATAAAAGGGGAATTTGATTGGGAAATAAACATAAACAGCCAAAATGTTCAAAAGTACCTTGGTTTCATCTCATCAGTTTGCTGTAAATACAATCTACCGGAATTAGATCGAAAAGCCGCTGAAAGAGTCCTTTGGTATTCTTCAAGACTTGCTTCTGACAGGACAAAATTTTCAATGAGATTTGGTGAAATAGGTAGTTTGATAAGAGAAGCTTGCAGCATAGCAAGTCAAAGAGGAAGTAAGGTCGTGGAGGAAAGCGATGTAGAAGAGGCTTTCCTACGCGCCGAGGAAAGAGTCAACCTGATTCAGACGAAGTACGACGAACAAATACTCCAAAGGTATCTAATGATAGAAACAAAAGGAGAAGCAATTGGCCAGGTTAACGGTCTTACCGTTTTGGACCTCGGTGATTATTCATTCGGTGTGCCAGTTAAGATAACTGCAAAAGTTCATATGGGGCAACCCGGTGTTGTGGATATCCATCGAGAGGCGGATTTGAGCGGTAAAATCCACAGCAAGGCTGTTCTAACGATATCTGGTTTCTTTGGACAAAGATATGTGCAAAAAGCTGAACTCACACTTAGTGCTACCTTAAACTTCGAACAAATCTATAGTGTCATCGAAGGAGATAGTGCATCTTTAGCAGAGGTCGTCGCCTTGATTTCATCGATTGCTGCCGTTCCTGTGAAGCAAGGAATAGCTGTAACAGGATCGATGAATCAAAGTGGTGAGGCTCAACCTGTTGGAGGAGTAACAGAAAAGGTTGAGGGATTCCACAGAGCTTGCAAGTTACGAGGTTTGACCGGAGAACAGGGTGTGATTATACCAAAATCAAATCTCCACAGCCTTGTACTCAAGGACGAAGTTCTTGAGGATATCAAAAATGGTTTATTCCATGTTTGGGCTGTTGAACACGTTGATGAAGTTATCGAGATTTTAACCGGTAGAAAAGCTGGCAAGCAGCTTGGACCTGCCAAGTTTGAAAAAGGTTCTGTGAATGATCTTGTTGTCAAGGCACTAGAAAAGGCACACAGACTAGCTAAGGGAGAAAAGAGCAGAAGAAAAACCAGAAAGAAGAAATAAAGCTAGCCTTGTTTCTTCTCGAAATTCATTTCCGCTATAGATTTTTGAAGATAAAGCGGTTGAACCAGTGCTGGTTCAAGGCACTGGCCTTTATTTATCGCTTTTTCAACCTCCTCAAGTAATATTTTGCCATCTATCTTTTCCAATGCATCCAGAGCTAACTTTGAAATATCGGCAAAAAGTGCTTTTGCATCCCCAACCGTCAAGGGATTTTTCAGTGATTTTACGAATTCTCTTGCTGAATCTACTTCCTTGATCGTGGGTTCGAGTATCTGCTGCTCATTTTTGTAGCAAGCTATATAAACATAGCCTTCTCGTGCTTTCCGTACAACAACAACTTCACCATCGTGAAAATAAAAATTCCTTGACAGCACATTCGCAGATACCACTGGAACGATTTTCTTTTTAGATGCAACAGCAAGCCCCTGAATGAAGGAAATACCTATCCTTAGACCTGTCAAACTCCCAGGACCAATTCCACAACCAAGAAAATCTATGTCCTTTACATCAATTCGAGCAAGTTCAAGAAAGTGCTTAGTCAAAGGTGCTAGTTTTGTTGCATGGCGCTCTATCCCACGATAAGTTAGAGAAAGATAACTATCTTCGTCACCATATGTAATAACCAGAACATCCATTGAAGTATCTATCGCTAATATTTTCATTTTTCAATCATTCCCTTGATGATCTCCACAAATTTTGAGACATCTTCTAACAAAACAAATCTCAAACAATCGATCGAGAATTCATCAAGTAGTTTTTCAGTTTCAAGGAATACACCTTTTTCTTTTTTTATAAGCATGCCATTTATTCCCAGCTTC
>JBEPZZ010000097.1:0-5299 GCA_041640575.1 Pseudothermotoga sp.
GCTATTTCAAGCTCTTCAAAAAGATTATCCAGTCTCTCAGGCCTTTTGAAATTTCCAACTAGCTGATCTTTGTATCTTACCTCCATAACAAACATGTTGTATCCGACTCTTAACTTTAAATACATCAGTTCTCCATTTCCAATAAGAATTCCCTTGCGATTTATGAAAAATTCTATATCCTGCATCAGCTCACTCGGACCGTCGTATAGCAATTTTATTACTGGTAGGGACTGCCAACGAGAGATAAGTTTGAGATCATTTTCTTTAGGTTCTTCAAAGCCTACATAATAAATTACACCTTTGTCCTCGTAAATGAAAAGTTCATATCCTAAGTAATTGACTTTTCTGATTTGTCCGAATACGAAAATTCCACAGAGTACAAGTAAAGTCCATGTGCAGGTGCTGTAGCAGGCCCCAATGAACGATTCTTTGATTCTAATATTTCTTGAATTTTTGAGGGTTCCCACACTCCCACCCCAACCTTCACAAGTGCACCAACGATGTTTCTCACCATTCTTCTGAGGAAAGATTTACCCTCGACTCTGATCAGGATAATATCGTTTTTGAATCTAACAATCCTGATTCTGTTAATGATTCTAATCGTTGATTTTTCCTCTTCCACTTTTGCGAAAGCTTTGAAGTCATGTTCACCTTCGAGGTACCTAGCTCCTTCTCTCATTTTTTGAACATCTAGATCGTAAGGAAACCACCAATAGTACTTTCTACTGAAAACATTGGGTGTCTTGGAATTATGAATCAAATAATGATAGATCCTCCTTGTTGCGTGAAATCTTGGATTAAAATCTTTCGGAACCTCTTCGACCCTTCTAACGTAGACATCATCCGGTAGGTTTGCATTCAAAGCATTTTTCATGTTTTCAGGTTGAATGTCAAAAGGACAGTCAAAAGCCACCACTTGTCCTATGGCATGAACACCAGTATCCGTTCGGCCAGCACCTATAACATTTACCTTAGTCTTGAAAATTCTTTCCAGTGCTTCCTCAATAACTCCTTGAACTGTTCTAACATCTTTCTGAAATTGAAAACCAAAAAAGTTACTGCCGTCGTAAGAAATCACAGCTGCAAAGCGTTTCATGACGACCTCCTTTCATAACGATGGGGGAGAGGAACTATAAGCCGGATTCTGTCTAGGATGGTCATCTATCTAGGAAGAACCTTTCGGTCCTTCTCAAGCGGCCTACCCGGGGAATAGGGCGGGCCACCCAACCCCTGCTTGGCCTTGCTCCAGGTGGGGGTTACCGAGCCGTAGGGTTACCCCAACGCTGGTGAGCTCTTACCTCACCTTTTCACCCTTGCCTGGCAGATTCTGCGCAGGCGGTTTGAAGTTTCTGTGGCCCTATCCGAGGATCACTCCTCCTGGGAATTACCCAGCACCCTGCCCTTAGAGTCCGGACTTTCCTCGGGTTTTTCACCCGCGACCATCCGTTCCTCTCCCCCCTAAATTAATCGTGTACTGCAAGCGATCACCAACTTTTAGTAGTCTTCCATTCAACGCTGAAGAAAATTTCATTCTCTTCTTAGAAGGAAACTGTACATCAGAAATTACAACCACTCCATTACGTGTCGATACATACGCACCAATTTCATCAATTTTCAATATTTTTCCAGGATCATCCATCACGTCTTGTTCTATTTTCACAACTCCAAACAATTTGACTACTTCGCCATTCAGAATTGCTCTTGCACCTGGTTGTGGATCATAGGCTCTTATCTTATCCTTAACTTTCAAAACGTCCCCAAAAAAATCGATAAACAAATCTTGAGTAGTAATTTTCGGAGCATAGGTAGCCAAAGCATCATCTTGTGGAAGCAGTTTTATGTTATCAATGTTTTTCAGTACCTCTATCAAAAGATTGCACCCAATTTTGATCAATTTTTGCTCCAATTGTCCAAAATTTTCAAAAGGCTCTATCTCAACAGATTGTTGTTGTGCTATTGGTCCAGCATCCAACTTCTCTGTTAACTTGAAAATTGTAACACCTGTTACTTTCTCACCATTTTCCAACGCTCTTTGAATTGGCGCTGCTCCTCTGTATTTTGGAAGTAATGAAGGATGAACATTGTAAAAGCCTAATGGTAAAGCATCAAGATACTGCTTCTTTATTAAAGCACCGTATGCAACAACTATTCCGACGTCTGGATTGAGTTCGTCAAAAGGAAATTCACCCAATTTTTCAAAAATCGGTAACCCTCGTTCCATTGCCAAAGTTTTTACTGCGGACGGATTTGGTTTCAATCCTCTTCCACGCGGCTTATCTGGTTGAGTTATAACACCGACAACCTCGAAACCTTCTTTCAAAAGTGCATCCAAGTGCTTTGCAGAATAGTCGGGTGTACCAAGGAAGAGTATCTTCATGGTTATACCCTAGAACTTTTGGCTCTAGATTGTTTCATTATTTCCAACAGTTTTTCCCTGAGAAGAAGTCTTCGTTCTGGAGACAAGAGATCAATGAAAAGTCTACCTTCCAAGTGATCATATTCATGTTGTACGATTCTGGCAGACCTGTCTAGAAATCTCTCTTCCTTCTCTTGGCCATTTTCATCAAGGTATTTTACCACCACTTCCTTGCTTCGTTCAATATTTTCAAAAACGTCTGGTATACTCAAACAACCCTCTTCATCAATCACTTTCTCAGGACTTAAGTAAACTATTTTTGGATTGATAAACGCTCTTGGAAGTCCATCATCCATAACAAAGATTCTCAACGAAACACCTACTTGTGGCGCGGCTAATCCAACGCCATCAAATTGATACATAACCTCGAAAAGTTCTTTTATAAAGGATTTTATGTTATCGTCTATTCTTTCCACTTCTTTCGCTTTCTTTCGCAGAATTGGATCACCTAACAGTCTTATCTTTCTCATGCTCTTCGACCTCCTTGAGCTTTTCAAAAATTTCTTCGTGCCCCATGAAAACACTTATCGGCGTGATTGAAACGTAGCCTTGCTTTACCACTAGATAGTCACTGTTTGGGTCAGTGTCATCCTCGATTACGTGTCCATACATCCAGTAATAAGTATTTCCTGCTGGATCTCTTCTTTCTTCAAACTTGTCGGCATATCTCCTTTTACTTTGTCTTGTCGCTTTCCATCCTTTGATCCTTCCGTTCGGAAAATTTATATTCAAGGCTGAGAATTTCTCTATTATATCGAAATTAAAGTTCTCCACAAATTTCAGGACAAATTCGGCGGCTGATTCGAAGTTGAAATCTTCAACCATAGGTGCTGAAAGTGCCAGAGAAGGTATACCAAGTAGTGCTCCTTCCAAGGCACCGGAAACTGTACCTGAGTAAACTACGTCTGTTCCGAGATTATGGCCAATATTTATACCACTTAGAACAAGATCTATTTTCCCTTTGGCCAGCACTTCCACACCAATTTTGACACAGTCAGCAGGTGTCCCAGTGGTGGCATATACTGGAAAATCTTCCAGAACCTTTACCTTCTTCACCCAGATAGGCATTCTCACAGTTATGGCGTGACCAGTTGCACTTTGTTCCGATTCTGGCGCAACAACAAGCACATCATGGCGCTTCGCAAAAACTTTCGCCAACGTTATAAGTCCAACAGATGTGACTCCGTCATCATTTGTGATAAGTACCCTCACACGAACACCTCTTCCTTGAATTTTATCACAATGGTTATGACTAAACGAGCCAAACTTGTAACAATAATCATGTTACAATTCAACATGAGGTGACAAGGTATGTTTTTTGCACTTTTGTTGATCTTCATAGGTACCACATTGTTGCTCAGCACATTTAACCTAATTGAGATGACCTTTGTGAGGTTCATCATGATCTTCTTTGCAGTTTTATTTGCCTATGATGGAATTGAGGATATGATTCGAAAGGGTTTCCCTTCGGGATTGACATCGTTAGTTATCGCCGTGCTTTTAATACTAAATGCTCTTAGAATATTAATTACTGGATTTTGGCAAGCTGTGGGAATAGTTTTTGCAGTATCTTTGATCAAATGGGGTATAGAAATTATCAAAAGCATTAGAAAAAGAAAACACGGCTCAGAAAATTACTCAGGAGGTGACAAAAACTGATTGAGGAACGCTATGACATCATAGTGGTTGGGGCTGGTCATGCTGGTGTAGAAGCAGCCTTGGTTGCAGCAAGGCTTGGTTTCAAAACGGCTTTACTAACGAGTAACCTCGATAGAGTGGCCTGGGCTTCATGTAATCCAGCTATTGGAGGGCCTGCAAAAGGTATAGTCGTGAGAGAGATCGATGCCTTGGGTGGAGAGATGGCAAAAACCACAGATGAGACAATGATAAACGTGAGAATGCTGAATACAAGCAAGGGCGCATCTGTGAGAGCACTTCGTGCTCAAATTGACAAAATTTTGTATAGTCAGACGATGAAATTGAAGCTCGAAACAACGCCAAACTTGTTTATGAAACATTCGGATGTTTGTGAAGTTCTCATAGAGAATGGAAGGGTCCAAGGAGTTGTCGATCGACTGGGATCAGTTTACTTTGCACCAGTCGTTATCATAACTACCGGTACTTTTCTGAATGGAAAGATTTTCATAGGTAGAAAAAGCTTTGAAGCTGGTCGTCTAGGAGATCTACCAGCTCATGGTATTTCTGAATCTCTTGCAAAGTATGGAATAAAGATTGGAAGATTTAAGACAGGTACACCAGCAAGGGTTCTTGGTAGAACTATAAATTTTTCCAAGATGAAGAGACAAGATACTGCGGATGAACCATTGGCATTTTCTCATTTCAGTGAGCCAAGAGTCCTACCAAAGGATCATCCGTGTTGGTTGACTTACACCAATCAAAGAACACACGAACTCATAAGAAATAATCTTTCATTTTCTCCTCTTTACGGTGAAGTAAAATTAATCAGCGGCAGAGGACCAAGATATTGCCCTTCTATAGAAGACAAAGTTGTCAAATTTCCAGAAAAACTGTCTCATCAAATTTTTGTCGAACCAGAAGGCCGAATGACATCAGAATATTACCTTAACGGGTTGAGTACAAGCTTACCACTTGAAATTCAATACGAAATTGTTCACTCGATAGAAGGTTTGGAGGACGCAATTATCGTTAGACCTGCTTATGCAATCGAATATGATTATATGGATCCTTCACAACTTTATCCAACTCTTGAGAGCAAACTAATCGAAGGATTATTTCTGGCAGGTCAAGTAAACGGTACGAGCGGTTATGAAGAGGCAGCTGCTCAGGGCCTTATTGCCGGAATAAATGCAGTTCAGAAATTGAGAAAGGAACAGCCGTTTATTTTGAGCCGCTCAGAATCGT
>JBEPZZ010000098.1:0-5047 GCA_041640575.1 Pseudothermotoga sp.
AATATAATTAGATGTACAATTTGAAACTAGGTAGTATTCAAAAAGCTTGAAAGAATATAATCTTTTCAAATCAAAAAAGACTGTTCTTGCTTTCAAGGAAGCTGGTGAAAATCCAGCGCGGGGCCGCCACCGTGAGCGGGGACGAAAGCTGCAAATTACCACTGGGAATTTTTCCTGGGAAGGTGCAGCAAGTAGGATGATCCGCAAGCCGGGATACTTGAAAGCAAGACAAAAGAATGCTACCTTCCACGGTCCCTGGAGGTAGCGGAGTTTTTTTGGTCTTTCAGGTGGGTGTCATGAGAGAGAAAATAGTTGTTTTTTTGTTAGCTACTGTTGTGGATTTAATTTTTGGTGAACTACCGAATATTTTACACCCAGTTTATTACATGGGACGAATTGGAATGCTTTTGGATGGAAAAAGAAATCCAAAAAATTCGAACATTCGTAACTTTTTGCTTGGACTTCTGGTGCTTTGTTTTGAGCTTCTCATGTGGGTTTTACTTTGTTTGTTGGTACTTAGAATAAAAATTTTGCCTCTTAGACTCACTTTAAGTGTTTTTCTTTTCAAAGCTTGCTTTTCAATTAGAGGCTTATATTCTCATGTTAAAAGAACCCTCACAGAAGATATTACTCAGCTTAGAAAAGCCGTATCAATGATTGTCAGTAGAGATACAAAAAATTTAGATAAACCGCATCTTTATTCTGCAGCTTTGGAAAGTCTTTCAGAAAATATCAGTGATAGTATAACAGGCCCATGGTTTTATTATCTTTTCTTTGGCCTTGCTGGCGCAGTTTTTTACAGGGTTACCAACACATTTGATGCTTTGTTTGGTTATAGAACTCAAAGGTACGAATGGTTTGGTAAAGCAGCTGCAAGATTAGACGATTTTTTGAATTTTATACCCGCAAGATTTACAGCTCTTGTAATAAGCCTTTTCAACCCAAAAAGAGCTTTCAGATATCTCAAAAAATATGGTGGTATAAAAATAAACGCCACTTACCCAATGAGCACATTTGCCGGTGTACTTGGTGTCGGTTTTGAAAAGATCGGTTACTACAAATTCGAAGGTGATTTACCAAACATTAGCGACATCAAAAGAGGCTTGAATTTGTATGTGAGGGTGGTTTTTGTGCTCTTTACTATCTTCTTTTTACTCTTGTTGGGGTTGAAAGTATGATTCATGGTGGAGTTAAACAGAAAGATTTTTTAGATTTTTCAATCTCTGTAAATCCTTTAAAACCTAGCTGGCTAAGTGAGCTAGATTTGTCGCAAATTTACAGATATACGTACGTTGAATGGCTTGAAGAAGACTTTCGCAAAAAATTTGGTGATGATGCAGTTTTGACAGCTGGAGCAAGTGAAGCTTTACAAATCATAGGCTGGGAATTACTCAAAGATGCAACGCTAATTGTTCCCATACCAAATTACTATGAATACTTTCGCATTGCTGAATTTTCAAATTCTCAAGTTGTTCAAATAAAAGTTTTTGATGATGAATTCAAAAACTACGATTTTTCAAAAGTTTATTCAACTGCTAAACAACTCAGAGCTAGAAACAAAAAGGTGGTTTTCATAACCAGTAACCCTAACAACCCTGTTGGTAAATTCCTAGATCTTTCGCAGCTTTTGAACGAATTGATCTTGTTGGATGTTTTATGCGTAATCGATGAATCTTTCATCGATTTTGTGCCAAAACAAGTTGTCGAAGAGTTTGAAAAATCTATCAAATTCACTGACAAACTGATTAGAATTAGAACATTTACCAAAATCTTTGCTGTTCCAGGAATTAGAGTAGGTTATGTGAAAAGCCATTCTTATCAGGATGTCTTTCTTCAAAGAAGAGTTCCATGGGGTATCGGTGGAATTGGTTATTCTTTTTTGGAACTTCTTTTGAAAAACGACTGCGAAGAATTTATCAAAGAAACAGTTGAATACGTGCAAAAAGAAAAATCAAGATTTGAGAAATTCAATGTTGTTGAGTCAGATGTGAATTACTTTTTGCTTAAAGTCAAAAATGTAGATGCTCTACTTTTGAAGCTTGCAAACGAAAAAATAGCCGTTAGAGATGCAAGAAACTTTGGAATTGGAAATTACGTTAGAATTGGTCTTAAAGATACTTTGGCAAATGAAAAGCTTGTAGATGCTCTTACTAAAGCAAAAGAAATCTTGCTATAACACGGCATATGCTGAGAGGTGAAAAAATGATCTTTTGTTCTTGGAGTGGGGGAAAAGATTCTTGTCTAGCACTTTACTACGCCTTAAAACAGTTTGGAAAGGTTGATTTACTTTTCACCATGCTTGGGGAAGACTGCGAGCGATCTAGGGCACATGGCTTGAGAAAAGAACTTTTGTTGAGACAATCTAAATGCTTAGGAATTTCGCATGAATTTGGATGTGCTTCTTGGGGAGATTATGAACAAGAATTTCTCAGCTTTCTTTTCAGAAAAATGCGAGGAGGAATTGGGATTTTCGGGGATATCGATCTTGAGGAACACAAAGCTTGGGTTGAAAAAGTTTGCTCAAAAGCCAACGTGAAAGCAATTGAACCGCTTTGGAAAAAAGATCGAGAAGAAATTCTTGGAGAATTTCTTGACTTGGGATTCAAGGCTGTTGTTGTGGCAACTTCAAAAAAGTTTCCAAAAGCTGAAAAGCTTCTTGGAAAGCAATTATCAAAGCAGCTTATTGAAGTTATGAACGAACTTAACATAGACAAATGCGGTGAAAATGGAGAATATCATACCTTTGTCTACGATGGACCGATTTTTGAAAAACCGGTTCAGTTTTCAATAGCAAGAGTGATTGAAAATGATCATTCCTTTAACCTCGAATTAATCTAAAAGGAGGTCTTGTGAAATGAACTTGGAGTTGAAAACTAAAATCATTCAGAGGCTTAACAATTTGACAAAACCTGTCGGTAGTTTGGGTTATTTGGAAGAACTTGCCTTGAAAATAGCGCTGATTCAGCAAAGAATTGATCCACAGTTACCAAAAGATAAGCGAGTTTACGTTTTTGCCGCTGATCATGGTGTTGCAGATTGTAAAGTTTCTGCTTACCCTAAAGAAGTTACCTATCAGATGGTGCTCAACTTTCTGCGAGGTGGTGCAGCAATTAATGTTTTTTCTAGACATGTGAATGCAAAAGTTTACGTAGTTGATGCTGGAGTAAGCGGTGACTTTGAAGACCATCCTTTTTTGATAAAGAAAAAACTTGGATATGGAACGAAAAATTTCGCTGTTGGGCCAGCGATGAGCTATGAAGAAGCCAAACTTGCAATAGAATACGGCAAACAAATAGCTTTCAAAGCAATTGAAGAAGGGGCAGACATGCTAGCTGTGGGGGATATGGGCATTGGAAACACTACAACTGCAACTGCAATAGCTGCAGCTTTCGGTTATGAGCTAGAGGATTTACTTGACATCGGAACGCCAATAGATGAGAAAACTTTACAATTGAAAAAACAAGTGGTTTTGAAAGCTTTAGAAATTAATAAGCCTGATAAGAACGATCCAGTTGATGTTTTAGCCAAAGTTGGTGGATATTGCATCGGTGAAATGGCAGGCTTTATACTTGGTTCCTGTCAAAAGAAAGTTCCTGTAGTAATTGATGGCTTTCCAACTACCGCAGGATTGTTGATAGCTTACAAAATCGATCCAAACATTCTCGATTATGTTTTTGCTGGACATTTGTCAAAAGTGAAAGGTCATAAGTTGCTTCTTGAAAGTCTCAGGCTAAGACCAATACTGAATCTTGATATGAGGCTTGGAGAAGGAACTGGTGCGGTATTGGCTATGAGCATAATTGAAGCTGCTATTAAAATGCTCAATGAAATGGCTACTTTTGATTCAGCAAACGTTTCTAGAGGGAGCGATCAACCGTGATACTCTTAACTGGAGGAGTTAAATCAGGAAAAAGTGCTAAAGCTTTGGAATTGGCTTTGAAATACAAAAAACGAGCTTTCATCGCTACAGGAGTAGCATTTGATGAAGAAATGACAGAAAGAATAGAAAAGCACAAAAAGCAGAGGGAAGGTCTTTTTGATACATTCGAAGAGCCAGTTCAGATTGATAAAGTCATTTCAAAAATCAAAGATCAATACGATGTGATTGTCGTTGACTGTATTACAACCTGGCTTGGAAATTTGTTTCATTATTTTGCTGAAGATGAGAAGAAAATAGAGCAAACCATCGAATCGTTTCTCACTTCTTTGACTGGAAAGGAAATCTTGATAACCAATGAAGTTGGTTGGGGGGTAATTCCGGTTGAAAAATTGACAAGAAAATATGTCGATACCATTGGCAAACTCAACGCTAAACTAGCATCTATGGCTGATGAAGTTTATTTAACTGTTTGTGGGATTGGGGTAAAGATAAAATGAAACAGCTCATAGGAAGTACATCTTGGATCTTTCCGGGAACTTATTATGAAAATTCGAAATTTGTCGCAAAATATGTTGATTTTGTCGAGCTACTTGTGTACACGTGGGATTTAGAAACAAAAAAACTTTTGAATGAGGAAATCAACGGACTTTTGGAACTACAAAAGTCTGGGCTTTTTTTCACGGTACATCTTCCAACTGATCATATTGATAACGTTGTACAAGTTCTAGACTACTTTGAAAACAGTGATTTGAAAATCCTCAACTATGTAGCACATCCATTGGAGGGAATCGAAAAAGTCTTGAATGCCCCAAAAGTTTCTTTAGAGAATTTAAAGGAGAAATTTGTCATACATGAAAGAATGACGTTCGATATTGCACACCATGTTCTAGGCAAAAAAGTCCCGACAGCAATTGAAAGTTTCTGCGAATTTCACATGTCAGGTTTCGATCTAGAAAAGCAGCTAGATCATATGAAACTGTCAGAAGAAATCTTAGAATACATCTTGCAACAGTTGTGGTTCGATATCCGCAAAATTCCTTTGATGTGCTTTGAGATCTTCTTTTTTGATGAGCTTCTATCCTCAATTGAAATTTACAAAAGTAGGTGCTTGATATGAATTTTTTTGCAAACATTTTGCTTGCGATAAGCTTTCTTTCAAGAATACCA
>JBEPZZ010000099.1:0-5043 GCA_041640575.1 Pseudothermotoga sp.
GATCCATCTCCAAACCAGTGAAATCGCAACTGATGATGTTACAAACGGTACGAAGTAAATGGTTCGAAAGAGTGTTTTCAGTTTAATATCGCTATTCAGCAACAGAGCGACAAGCAATGACAAAGCTATTGTTGTCGGAACAGTTAACAAAACATAGTACGTGGTATTGTATATAGCTTTTATGAAAACGTTGCGTTCTTTTCCTTCCATAAGAAAATCGACAACATTATAAAGCCTTTGGTCATACATAAGAGCGATTATGAAACCTGCAACTGCTGTACTCAAAACGCCAGCCCAGTGTTTGGAGAAAACATCTTTACTTATAAAAATCTGATAACCAGTTAGGATTACTACAGTCACACTCAGGATAATTACGAACTTTGCTTCGATGAGAAAGAAAGCAAGCAATGATAATGACAATAAGACCGCTGATATCAGTTTTTTCTTACTCACCAGTCCGTAAATTCCCATTACAGTGCCAAAGCAATTTATGAACAATATTACAGTAGCGAGCAACGCATCAGCAAAGGAATGACTCAAGGGAGTTAGAAATTGGAAAACTTCCTTGTAATTCCCTAAACCCCAAAAAACCGGATTTCTCATATTTTTGAAATCCCACTTGAAGAAGCTGAGCACGAAAGAAAATCCTATCGGCCAGAATACAAACATGCCGAGTATCACGAAGGACGGTAACAAAAACAAGTAAGCTAGCAAAGCCTCACGAGTTTTTCGTCTCATCAACTCCTCACCACACAAATTACAAGATATAGGAGCTGAGATCCTCATTTCTCACAATGGCAGAGAGTTTTGATTCCACATAGGCTGCGTCTATAATCATCCGTTTTGTTGATATGTCTGGTGCTTGGAAGGAGATATCTTCTAACACTTTCTCAACTACCGTGTACAATCTTCTTGCACCGATGTTTTCAAGCCTTTGGTTCAATTCATAGGCTATTTCGGCTATTTTTTCAATGCCGTCTTGGGTGAAGACCAATTCTACACCTTCAGTTGAAAGAAGTGCTTGATACTGCTTTATAATGGCATTTTGTGGTTCTGTAAGTATCCTTGCAAAATCTTGTTTTGTCAGTGGCGAGAGCTCCACTCTTATTGGAAAACGACCCTGCAATTCTGGAATTAAGTCAGATGGCTTACTCATATGGAATGCACCAGAAGCTATAAACAGTACGTAGTCAGTTCTCACAGGACCATATTTTGTCATAATCGTTGTTCCCTCAACGATCGGTAGCAAATCTCTCTGAACACCTTGCCTTGATACATCTGGACCTACTCCGGACGATTTTGCTGCAATCTTGTCAATTTCATCAATGAAGATTATCCCCCTGTTTTGAGCTTTGTCGAGCGCCTCTTGAATAACCTTGTCCATATCGAGAAGTTTCTCAGATTCAGCCGGTAGGAGGATTTTTCTTGCCTCAGAAACTGTGACTCTCTTTTTCTGCCTCGATTTTGGTAGCAAGTTGCCAAGCATTGATGTAAGATCTATTCCAAGATCTTCCAGCTCTGCTGGTCCCATAACCCCTACAAATGGAGACGCTTCCTTTTCAATCTCTATTTCTATTATCTCATTTTCAAGTTCCCCAGATCGCAGTTTTTGCCTGAGTTCCTCTCTCTTCTGCCTAATTAGTTTTCTCTCTTCTGGTGATTGCTGTTGCTGTTGAGGGCCAAACAACGCCATAATACCAGTTGGTTGTGCTCTGCGAGATTCTGGAACAAGTGCGTCAAGTATCCGTTCTTCAACCATTAACTTAGCCTTTTCCTCAACTTCTACCATCTTTTCCTTTTTAACCATGTTAACGCTGATCTCAACGAGATCTCTAATCATTGACTCTACATTCTTGCCTACATATCCAACTTCGGTGTATCGTGTCGCCTCAACTTTTAGAAACGGAGAACCTGATAATTGTGCCAATCTTCTTGCGATTTCAGTCTTACCAACACCTGTTGGTCCTATCATTAAGATATTCTTTGGTAAGACTTCTCTTCGCCACTCTTCAGGTAATTTTTGCCTTCTGATTCTATTACGTATAGCAATGGCCACAGCTTTTTTAGCGTCATATTGGCCAATTATGTACTTGTCAAGTTCATTTACTATTTCCTGAGGTGAGAGTTCGTCAAAGTATTTCATTACTTTTCACTCCCTTTATATTTCCTCTATAACGATATTCTTGTTTGTGTATATGCATATCTCACTCGCAATTTCCATTGATTTTTCCACAATCGTTCTTGCATCCAGATTGGTATTTCTCAAGAGTGCTCGTGCGGCCGCAATCGCGTACGGTGCTCCAGAACCTATTGCGGCTATGTTGTCATCAGGTTGAATAACTTCGCCTGTACCAGAGATTATAAAAACGTTGTTTCTGTCAGCAACAACTAACATCGCTTCAAGTCTTCTTAAGACTCTATCTGTACGCCAATCTTTTGCAAGCTCTACCGCGGCTTTTGTCAGATTGCCGCCCCATTCCCTCAGTTTCGTCTCGAATCTATCAAACAGCGCCATAGCGTCAGCTACAGATCCTGCAAAACCTGCGAGAACTTGTCCGTCGGCAATTTTCCTAACTTTTCGTGCACTATGTTTCAAGACGGTGTTCCCATAAGTAACTTGACCATCACCTGCTATGACAGTCTTACCATTTTTCGAAACAACCAGTATTGTTGTTCCATGCCAGCGCAATTTCAACACCTCCTTATTCGTTTAGGACCTGAGTCTGGTTATTTTGCAGGAAATCATAGTATGCAGTAAATCTGTTGATTCTTTCCCAAACAAGCAGTTCCTGTGGAACCTTTTCAATAATTTTCGTTAGTTCTTTATTCGCCTTGCCAAGTATGGTTTGATCCGTAATAATTCTACCAAGTATATCAGAAAGATACCGAGTTAAAAAATTGGTGAGATACTTTGAAAGCAGAATGTGTTTCTGATTTTGCCCGTCTAAAATCAAGGATCTTACCTCAAACCTAGCGATAGCATACCAGTCGATAAAAGTCAGCTGTTCACTCAGTTCTTTGCTCAGACTTCTTAATAGATCCGATATTTGGTCTATTTGCTTTTTCTCAACACCCAAGTCGGTTAAGGATTGTTTCAAAGCTGCGGTAATCTGGCTGAGATACTTTTCCACGTTTCTCTCCAGACTGAGTTCGTTCAACTGCCCTTTCAGCCTGTTGTAACTTTCCTTATATTTCTCAATTATGAAATTCGCAAGCCTTTTAGCTTCAGTTTTATCCTTTTTCATCGTCCTACCTACCAAGACAAGAAGTGAATCGATTGCACCATCGGGTACAGCCCAAATGCCTTTCTTTGCCATATTTTCACAAGCCCACAATTCTTTCTCCGAAATCCAAATCAAGAATTCATTCAACTTCTCGTTATTAAGATCTTCGGCGGACTTTGCGAGTAATCTGTAGACATCTTCTCCGGCAAATGCTTTGGCATAATCAACATTTTTCCAGTCAGAATACTTGTTCCAAGACCCAGGCAATTTTTCCACAGTTTGTCTTGCAAAAATTTCAAACTCATTCAAGACGCTTCCCTTTAATTTTTCAATATTTTCGGATAGTCCTTGAATGTTATCCTCCAAAATTTCTTGTTCAATTTTCTCAATTAGTAAATACATCACTGCGTACCTCGTTGCCAGAGCTTTGTAAGTATTCCTTTCGTTGAAAGATTTGAGGGAAGTCTTGAACATTGCGCATGAATCGAACGCAGCCTGCAGCAAAGCAATATCCCCCGCATAGTTTGGTTTTGCTTTTAGCACTTCGGCGAAAAAAGACAGTGGAGCAGTCCTGTACTCTGGGATTATATTTCTTTGAATTTCGTCAAAATTTTGCTGTAGAGGAAGATAATTACCAGCTTCCAATACCTCTTGAATCCTCTTTACCCTAGAGTTTTGTAAAGCAACTGAAGAAAGGTAAAAATATGATTTACCGTAAGTATGATTGTTCTGTACGCTTACTAAAAAATGAATCATAGCTTTCTTTTCATGTGACTGAATCAATGTGTCAATTTCGGAGATGTTTTTTCGGATTGTCTCCAAATTTCGCTGCAAATACGACCTTGCAGCCGAGATTTCCGCAAGTCTTTGTTTTTCCCCTTCTAATCCTTTTGATGCATACCGTTCTGGTCTAAACTTGGCAAATTCACCGGTAAGAGAATCCAGTTCTTGCAGCTTTTGAAGATAGATTCGTTCGAGTTCCTGAAGCTCTGGCTTTTGCTTAAGAAGTACCTCGGTAATCATTTTTACAGAATATTCACCCATTTTAAAGTTGTATTCAGCAAGAAAGTAGTTCCAGCTGAGATAGTTTGAAATAATGACGACAGTAAAGGTAAGGAGAATCAATAATACTTTTAAATAGCCGCGTATTTCAATTACCTTTGCTATGATCAACTCGCGGTTGAAGTACTTGCCAGTAGCTGCGCTTGCTACAAAGATTGCTAGCAAAGCGTTAGGCATGAGCTGCCCTGGAAAGCTGAAGAAACTTTGTACCATGAACGCTATGAAAGATGTCGATAGAGACAAAAACATGAATAAGTTCTCTCTTGAAGTTTCACGTTTCATGTATATGAAGGCAAAACAGATTAAGCTGATAGCAAGTAGAACTATCGAACCAAAACCGAATAACCCCGTTTCACCCAAGACTTGAACATAGTCGTTGTGAGCCCTTTTGAAATTTTCCCAGGCGTAAAGATACTTTGGTTTTTGATTCATGACTCTTTCCATCATGTCTATTGCTTTTAGTTGATAAGTTCCTATACCAGTACCGATCAATTTGCTCTCTTTCCATTGTTCAACGGCAGCAAGCCAAGCAAGAATCCTTGTATCGGTATCTGCCGCGAGCACTTGTGGCGAAAACCTTGAGACCACTGCCCGCGATTTTGTAATAGGATTATTCGTGCCGAAAAGCCATAAGACTAGAATAGTAGATCCTATGAAAAATACCGCCATGAATCTTTTCAATTTGGCTTGGAACAAGCTCTGTTGTTCAGCTTTCTTTGCGCGACTATAGAGCAAGTAAAGTAAGCCGAAAGCTACA
>JBEPZZ010000100.1:0-4853 GCA_041640575.1 Pseudothermotoga sp.
TGTTTTTTTGAGAAATGCATCTTTTCAAGTCTTTCAGTAAGCTTAGTTCTCAAGAGATTTGAAACTAGCATGATTAATGTAAAATAGTTTAGAAGAGGGATGTGGTTACAAAGGAAGGAAAAAATCGTATCACATTCAAAAGTATAGAGCATGAGAACGTGTTAACTGATTTATAGAATGATTTGATTGGGGAGGGTAGATTCATGAAAGTAATATTGTTGAAAGACATCGCTGATCTAGGAAAAGCCGGAGAACTCAAAGAGGTCAAAGATGGATATGCTAGAAATTATCTCATTCCGAATGGCTTAGCTAAACCGGCAACAGATTCTGAGATAAAAAAGATGGAGTATCAAAAATTACTGAAGGTGCAGAGAGAAGACGCTGTTAGAAAAAAAAGCGAGGAGATTATGAAAGCTCTACAAAGGGTTGTACACCGCATCAGTGCTAAATCAGGTGGTGGTGGCAAGCTTTTCGGCGCGATAACAGCTGCTAATTTGGCAGAAGCAATTTCCAAACAAACCGGATTGGAAATCGATAAGAAGTGGGTCAACCTAGAAAAGCCTATCAAAGAGCTGGGAATGTACGATGTGGAATTTCGCCTTCCAGGTGGAATCAGAGGAATCGTCAAGGTTGAAATTGTTACTGAAGAGAAAGGGTGAGTTAACTGGTTCTTCAGATATACTCTAAAGCTCTCTACTCAACTTGGGTTTACTACGCACCGGAGAGGATTCTCTTTGATGCCGGTGAAGGTGTTGCTTTAACGATGTCAAACAAGATTTATGCTATAAAATACATCTTCTTGACTCATGGTCACATAGATCACATATCTGGGCTATGGACTATTGTTAACACGCGTAACAATTCCATGGGAGACAGAGAAAAGCCGCTCTACGTCTATTATCCAGCAGCAAATAAAGCTGTTGAAGAATGGATAGAATTTATTAAAAGAACGAACAGTGATTTAAGATTTGATCTTGTAGAACGACCTCTAGCAGTTGGTGAGAGAGTTTTTCTTCGCCAAGCCGGCGGGTTTTGCAGATATGTGATTCCCTTTAAGGTTAGACACACAGGCCAAGATACGTGCTTTGGTTATAACATCGTTGAACTAAGAAGAAGGTTGAAAGAAGAATACAGGAATTTACCGCAAAACGAAATTGCGAATCTTTCTAAGAAGCTTGGGGTGAATGAAATCACTGAAGTATATGAGAAAAAGCTGCTCACAATATCTGGCGATACCTACGGAATAGATCCACAAGATGCACAAGATAGTGAAATACTGATTCATGATTGTACATTTTTGAAAAGTGCGGATAGAAAAATGAATGCTCACGCATCCATTGAAGAGGTTCTGGAAATAGCTAAAAAAGCGAACGTTGCAAAGCTGATCCTTTACCACATATCATCGCGTTATAGTGGTAAGATTGAGAAGTACCTGAAAAATTTCAAAAACAGCAATACTTTCGAAGTCATGTATGTCGATCCAGAAAATATATTCACCTGCTGAACTAAAGGAGGTGATGGGGAGTGGAACCTTTTGTGGTTTGGTTAATATTCGGTGTAATTCTAGTCGTAGGTGAGATTCTGACACCAACATTCTTTTTGCTTTGGTTTGCAATAGGGGCTTTTGTTGCTTCGGCTGTGAGCACGGTTTTCGGAACCCTTGTTCAGCTCTTGACTTTCATTGTCGTAAGTGCACTATTGGTGATATTGACAAGGCCCTTGGCAAAAAGAATAGCAAAGCAAGAACCTAGAAAAATCCACATCGATGAAATTGTTGGTAAGAGTGCTGTTGTTATAGAAACAATAGACAATAAATCAGGCAAAGGACTTGTTAAAATTGGTGGCGATGTCTGGAGAGCCTATTCAGAAGATGAAAGCCTAATTGATGAAGGTGCAAAGGTGCAAATTGTCAGAATCGAAGGTGCCCATGTTGTTGTTAAGAAAATTGAAGGAGGTGAGCAACGGTGATAGTCGCTCTGGGTGTTCTGGCTTTACTGATACTTATTATTGCTGCAACTGGTATCAAGGTTGTCCGACCTTATCAAAGAGGTTTGATTGAAAGGCTTGGAAAGTTTCACAGAGAAGCTGGCCCGGGTTTACACTTCATAATTCCTTTTTTTGACAGAATGACAAGGGTTGACTTGAGAGAAATGGTGATCGACGTACCGCCGCAAGAGGTCATCACAAAAGATAATGTTGTTGTTACGGTTGATGCGGTGATCTATTACGAAGTAACGGATGCATATAAAGTTGTTTATAACGTCAACAATTTTCAATTTGCTACGTTGAAACTTGCACAAACTAACTTGAGAAACGTTATTGGTGAGTTGGAACTGGACCAAACGCTTACAAGCAGAGAAAAAATTAACGCGAAACTAAGGACAGTTTTGGATGACGCTACAGACAAATGGGGTGTGAGAATCACTAGAGTAGAGATCAAAAAGATAGATCCACCAAAAGACATCACAGATGCAATGAGTAAACAAATGAAAGCTGAAAGAACAAAGCGTGCCGCTATACTTGAAGCAGAAGGTATAAAACAGGCTGAGATATTGAAGGCTGAAGGCGAAAGAAATGCAGCCATTCTTAGAGCGGAAGGTGAAGCTGAGGCTATCAAGAAAGTTGCAGAAGCAAACAAATACAAGTTCACAGCAGAAGCAGAAGGACAAGCTGCCGCGATACTGAACATCTTCAAGGCGATTCACGAGGGAGCACCAACAAGTGATTTGATAGCTATTAGATATCTCGAGACGCTGAAAGAAATCGCAAACGGAAGAGCCACCAAGATATTCCTACCCTTCGAGGCGTCTGGAATACTTTCAAGTATTGCTGGAATTGCGGAGATTTTGAAAAAAACTGAAGATACAGGAGAGGAGAAATAATAAAGGTGAATAACTTTTTGATTGACTTGCTTTTAGGCTTTGGGTATTCGTCCATAGGAATCGTAGGTGCCCTTTCGCTTGCATGGTTGCAATTTTCGGGATTAGTAAGTCTGTCACTTTCTACATTTTCTTCAATCAATTTCCTTGTTGTGACAGGGCTTTTGATCATGTACAATACTGCTTTTGATCAGAGAAGCATCAAAAGTGCAGTAATTTATTCTGTAATTGCTTTTCTTTACCATATAGGTAGAATAACGGAATATTTGGAAAGGGAAGATAAAAGATTTCGTGTGCTATTCTTGTCATTTGGGTACACCAAGAGCGAGTATGTAAAGCTTTATCTGCTTAAAAAGTCCGCTCTACGTAATCTATCATCGCTTCTTGTGTGTTGGGGAATTCTTACGATGGTCTTCGTAATGGGCAAATCAGTTGAGGACATCCCCGCAAAGTTATTCCTAGGGGCCTTGCTTATTATCATAGGTTTTACATCATCTTTACTGGACAGAAAGGAATAAATGTCGACTAATTTGGTAGAATATTATTGGAATCGAAATTCAAAACCTTGGAGGTGCAGGAAGATGCCATTATTGAGTGAAAAGGATGCAAAGTATTTAAAGAAGACTTTTCAGGAGCAAATGAAGGATAACGTAAAGATTCTACTTTTTATCGATGATTCAACTGAGTGCGAATATTGTGACTTGACAAACCAGATTCTCAATGAACTCTCAGAACTTGAAGAAAGAATACAACTAGCCGTGTACCATGTTAAAAAGGACAAAGATGCCGTTGAGAAATACAACATAGATAAAACTCCAGCTATAGTCATGTTAGATAAGGATGGAAATGATACAAGAATAAGATTTTATGGCATACCTTCAGGTCACGAATTTTATTCCTTGCTGCAAGATATATTGGTCGTATCCACAGGAAAACCATTATTCTTTAGTAAGGAAGAAATTGACACGATTAAGTCTATAAATAAACCACTTAGAATCCAGGTATTTGTTACGCCAACCTGTCCATATTGTCCAAAAGCTGTCTTATTGGCTCATACAGCGGCATTCTTAAATCCGAACATTACCGCTGAGATGGTCGAGGCAAATGAATTTCAGGAGTTAAGTAAGCTTTATGGGATTTCTTCGGTTCCACATACGTTTATAAACGATAAAGTTGAGTTTATTGGTGCTTACCCAGAAAATAAGTTCATTAGAGAATTACTGAAAGCTGTAGAAGGAGTGTAATCAAGTGTTGTTCAATTTAGGTTCAGCAGGAATGCTAGGTGATTATTACGATGTAATAACAATCGGAGGTGGTCCTGCAGCACTTGGTGCAGCCGTGTACGCTCGCAGAGCAGGGTTAAGTGTTTTAGTGATTGAAAAGGTTATTGAAGGCGGTCAGTTGAATCTAACCACAACTATAGATAATTACCTTGGCTTTCCGAATATCGAAGGAAAGGACCTAGCACTGAAAATGAAGGAACACGCTGAATTGCTCGGCACAGAATTTCTTAATGAAACTGTGACAGAAGTTATACTTGACGGAGAAAGAAAAGCCGTTCGAACCGAATCGAATCGCGTTATAAATTGTAGAGTTTTGATGATTGCAACAGGAGCCGAACCAAAAAAGCTTTCCGTTGAAGGTGAAAAAGACTTCGTGGGAAAGGGAATCTCTTACTGTGCTACCTGTGATGGTTATTTCTTTAAAGACAAGAACATTGCGGTGGTAGGTGGAGGAGATACGGCTATAAATGACGCTTTGTATTTGTCAAAGATCGCAAACAGTATCCTGATTATTCACAGAAGGGACAAACTCAGAGCTGTAAAGATTCTACAGGACAGAGCTTTTGCCAATCCGAAAATAAAGTTTCTATGGAATTCAGTTGTTGAAAAATTCGAGGGAGACAAAAAGTTAAGATTTGTGGTTGTGAGAAACCTAAAAACTGGTGACACAACAAAACTAGAAATTGATGGA
>JBEPZZ010000101.1:0-1432 GCA_041640575.1 Pseudothermotoga sp.
ATACCATGTTGTTGCACATCTTTATGCAACGGAAAGAGCTATTGAGGAAGGTATTGATGTTAGAGGATATCTTCACTGGTCGATAGTGGATAACTACGAATGGGCCAAGGGTTATACGATGAGATTCGGTCTAGCTGAGACAAATTATGAAACTAAGCAACTAATTCCAAGACCATCAATGTACATTTTCAGAGAAATCATAAGATCAGGTACATCGATGAAGTTCTATAGCTATCTCAAGTCACCGTATGACATCTGGAGAATGTAGAAGCTGAATATTACATCTATAGTTAAGGTCAATCAAACGCGACCAGATTTGAGACTTTCTTGAGAAGAGTTGAATTATTTCAAGAGATCTTAAAATAGTTACCAAAGGAGGTGGCATGGGATGAAGAGGTTGTTTGTGGTGTTAATGTTAACTGTTGCACTTGTGAGCTTTTCTAAAACGACAATCACTCTATGGCATGCAATGAGTGGAGTAAACCTGACAGCGCTCGAGTCAATAGTAAAAGCTTTCAACGAATCTCAGTCTGATATTGAGGTCGTGCCAGTGTTCACGGGTAGTTACGCAGAGACTTTGACAAAAGCTATAGCGGCATATCGAAACAATACGCATCCTCACATCGTTCAGGTGTATGAAGTTGGTTTACAAACCATGCTTGACAGTGGAGCAATCGTTCCTGTTTACGAACTCGCTGAGCCAAATTTTGACTGGGGAGATATAGTTGTTCCCATCTTGAATTATTATTCAGTAGATGGCAAACTATATTCAATGCCGTTCAATTCTTCAACTGCTATTCTTTATTACAACAAAGACATCTTTGCAAAGGCTGGACTTGATCCAAATAAACCACCTTCAACCTTTGATGAAGTCTTCGAGTATGGAAAGAAGATTGTCGAATCAGGAGCAGCTCAAGGTGGTATAGCCTTTGGTTGGCCTGCCTGGGTTTTCGAACAAATGCATGCGATACATTCGCAGTTTTATGCTAACAACAATAACGGGCGGTCAGCAAGAGCAACGGAAGTTTACTTTAATCGAGAATTTGGAGTAAAAGTCTTCAGTGAGTGGATAAAATGGGCACAGAATAAAGTCTTGGTGTACGGTGGAAGAGAGTACAATGCAAATAATGCATTCCTTTCAGGACAGGTTGCAATGCTGATTCAGTCAACTTCTTCAGTTGGGTCGATAATGAGTAAGGCAAACTTCAAAGTTGGTACGAGTTTCTTGCCAAGAATTCCAGGTTATCCAAGAGGTAATTCAGTCATAGGTGGAGCCACGCTGTGGGTGATGAAGGGTAAAACTCAGGAAGAGTATAAAGCGGTGTGGGAATTTCTCAAATTCGTAGCCAAACCAGAAATCTCAGCAAAATGGCATAAAGATACTGGTTATTTTCCAACGAGTAATTCCGCTTTGAAATTGCTACTCGATGAG
>JBEPZZ010000101.1:1442-4828 GCA_041640575.1 Pseudothermotoga sp.
TTGGTTTGCTAAGGAACCAAATCATCTAACTGCTTTCCTGCAAATTTTAAGTGGCATCAACAGGCCAGAATCCCAAGGAGTTAGGCTTGGTAATTTCGTCGCGATAAGAGACGTTGTAGATTCTGCTGTTGAAAAAGCCGTTCAATACAAAGGTAAAGATATAGAAAAGACAGCCAAGTCAATCCTTGATGATGCGGCAAAGCAGTGTAACCAGATTCTTAAAGAATACAATGCGATATACAGCGGAAAATAAGAAGCGGGGGCTTTGCCCCCCGTTTGCCTTGATCACGAAAGGTTGGTGAAGACGTGCAAGGTAAATTTCCAAACAAGTGGTTACCATATCTGCTACTTTCACCTTCAATAATAGTAATAGCCATCTTCTTCATTGTTCCAACGGTAAAATCAATTCAGCAAAGTCTATATCGAGTATCACCGTTCGGGGATCGAAGATTTTTTGTAGGTTTCGCAAATTTTGAAAGGCTTTTCAGCTCCTCCAGCTATTTGGAAAGCCTTACGCGTACCCTTATCTTTGCAGCAGCAGTAGTTGTACTTGGTCTTTCAATCAGCGTTGTTGTTGCCACCCTCTTAAACCAACGGCTCAGTGGTTTAGCAATGTATCGTACTTTTTTCATATGGACCTATGCCATTTCGCCTGCAATTGCTGGAACGATATGGGCTTTGATGTTTAACCCCGCTACTGGTCCAATTGTGTATATAATAAGAACTCTCACCGGATTTCGTTTAAACTGGATGATGAATGGAGACGTTGCACTTCTCATAGTCATAGTAGCAGCTGTGTGGAAAATGATGGGTTACAATGTGCTGTTCTACATGGCAGGATTGCAAAATATACCCGAGGAACTTCTAGAAGCTTCTGCAATAGACGGTGCTTCAAGTGTCAAGAGATTTTTCAAAATAATTCTGCCACTTCTTTCACCTACCACTTTCTTTCTCCTAATAATGAACATGCTGTATGCCTTTTTTGATGTCTTTGGACTAATCGATGTAATGACTCGCGGCGGACCTGGAAACGCGACAGAATTACTTGTGTACAAGCTTTATCGAGATGGGTTTATTGTTATAGATATAGGTTTTGCGTCTGCGCAATCGGTTATACTTTTCATCTTTGTTGTAATACTCACTCTACTTCAATTTCGATACACGCAGCAAAAAGTGTTTTATGGGTAGGTGAAGCGGAATGAAAATATACAAACGGCAAAAGGTATCTGTTTACACCGTTCTGACAATACTCACATTGTTAATGATGTTCCCAGTCTACTATGCTTTTATAATGTCCACACTTGATTCAAAAGGCTCGTACAGCTATCCGCCAAGATTTTTACCAGATATTCATTTCTTTGAAAATGCAAAGGAAGCTTGGTTTAGAGCAAACATGGGTAGGTTGATGTTCAATAGTGCTTTCACAGCAACAACCGTCGCTGTCGCAAAGATATGTTTCTCGATACTTGCAGCCTTTGCTTTCACGTATTTTGGAAATTTTCCTGCAAAAAATCTATTCTTCGGAATGATATTGATAACTCATATGCTACCATTACCAGTTAGATTGCTTCCAACCTATGAATTAATGAAGAATTTTGGCTGGGTTAACACTTATTATGCGCTCACAATTCCATTCTTTGCAAGCGCTACCGGCACACTTCTTTTCAGACAACTTTACTTGACTGTACCATCCTCACTTGCGGATGCTGCACGAATAGATGGTGCAGGACCGATGAAGTTTCTTTGGCATATCCTGATTCCTCTTTCAAAGACCAATATGGGTGCTCTGTTTCTGATAGAATTCAATTACATATGGAATGAGTATCTCTGGCCATTGATAATAACGACAACAAAAGACATGAGAGTTGTCCAAATCGGAATAAAGATACTCCTTGCCTCAGATGCCCAAGCAGCTGATTGGAACGTCATAATGGCTGGTGTTATGGTTGCCATGCTCCCTCCCTTGGTGATGCTTTTGTTGTTCCAAAAGACCTATATGGAAGGCTTTAGCATGAAAGAAGAAAAGTGACTTATTTTTGAACCAACAATCTCATCGAGTTTAGAACGCAAAGCAGCGCCACACCGACATCTGCAAAAACCCCTTGCCACATGGTGGCAAAACCAGAGATTGCGAGAAACATGAACACAAACTTTGCACCTATCGCAAAAGCGATGTTTTGGATGGAAATTTTACGTGTCTGCCTTGCTATCTGGACTGCCTCGAAAACCTTTATTGGTTCGCCACTCATTATCACAACATCCGCTATTTCAAGAGCAGCGTCGTTATTGATGGAGTTCATAGCGATCCCAACATCTGCCTTGGCAAGACTAGGTACATCATTTATTCCATCACCGACAAAAACTGTTATTCCGAGAGTTTTATCTTTCTCCACGAGTTTGTACTTATCTTCTGGTAGCAAGTTCGATTCAAAATGAACATCTAATTGCCGTGCAATCTTTTCCGAAGCGTTTTTTGCATCTCCGGTCAAAATCTTTACCTTTATTCCAGAGTTTTTCAGTCGTTTAACCGTCTCTTCTGCACTGGATTTCAACCGCTCGCGAAGAAAAATAGTACCAGAGAATTTCCTATCTATTGCTACGTGGACAGTGCTCTTCTCGTCACTTTTACATACCCATTTTGGATGAGGGATTTTTTCTTTGTGAAGGAACTTATCATTTCCAGCATGCAATTCTGATTTGTTAACCAACCCTTTGATACCCAATCCTGGAAATTCGGTCAGATTCTCAACGGGATGATTTGCAATATTGGTTGCTTGGGTAATTGTTCTTGCTACAGGATGGTTAGAATACCTTTCAGCACTGGCTAGATATGACAAAAGTTCTTCGTTAGAAAAACCATTTTCAGTTCTTATATTCTCAATCTCATAATTGTTGTCCGTAAGAGTGCCAGTTTTATCAAAAAGAATGATTTTTGCTTTGGCCAATGCATCTATGAAATTTGCACCTTTTATGAGTATGCCTCTGGCAGATGCTTTACCTATTCCTGCAAAGTAGGTCAACGGAACGGCTAGCATCAAAGCACAGGGACAGGATATGACAAGCAGTATCAAGCTACGATAAAACCACAGACGCATGGGCTGATCGAAAACCAAGGATGGTAACAACCATGTCAGCAGCGCAAGAACTAGGACAATTGGAGTGTAATGCCTTCCAAAAGTTGTGACAATTCTTTCCACTCTTGATTTTCGATCGATTGCCTTTTCAACAAGCTCGATCAGTTTTGAAACAGTTGAATCCTCGTAACGTTTTGTTACTCTTATCTTCAGCGGTGAATCTTGAACGATAAAGCCCGCCCTAACTTGCTGAGAGACCCCGACATATTGTGGGAAGGATTCCCCAGTTATCAAGGAGGTATCGACACGTGC
>JBEPZZ010000102.1:0-4789 GCA_041640575.1 Pseudothermotoga sp.
ACCAAAAGAATTGATTTTAGCCGCTCCTCTCGATAAGCGGAAGGAGTTACGAGGCTTATTTGATACCATCCATAAATCAGATGGATTTAGTTTATTTGACGGACCAGCGATTTTAGGTACCTGTCTGATGCTGCTTGGTGCCATATATGGATACATATTAGAATGGGGGCCGATTCTGTGGGGAATCATTGGGGCTGTTTCAGGATTACTGTTAGGATTTGTTATGAAAATGATGCTCCTTAGGAAAAGTAAAAGAGGGAGCAACAAAATCACCTCAGAAATTGTTCTTATGATTCGTTGTGAGGACCACAAATGGGAACAAGTTGAAAAAATCTTATGGGACCATTTCGCGCTTGGTCTTACGAAAATATAAAGAAGGGTAGACATCATGAGAAGTCTACCCTTCTTTTATTGGGAGTTATTTTGTATTCCAGCCAGCGATTAACTGGTCAGCATCAGCAAGTAATTTCGCTTTCAGACCTTCATCGGCATTGGACTTAGTAAGATGCTTTTTGAAATCTTCCATGTGTTGTACAGCCTGTTTGATTTTTCCATCATTCAACTGATTCTGTACTTGATCCAGGCTATTATTCAAGACAGGTACATTTAATTCAAGAGCAACTCTATGTTTCATAGATGGAAGAGTTGTAGTATAGTCTACACTTGGAGCTTGTAATTCGCCTCCAAGGACACTTTCACGGACATCTTCACCTAGGTAGAAACCGATGTGAGGCGGCTGGTTGTAGGCTGTGTTCTGCCAAGCAATAGCATTGCGGTATACATCATCGTGCATCAGTGTATACAGACGATATTCCGTTGGGACCGTTGTGCTGAATACACGAAGCTCTGTGTTGTCATTGGTAGGCAAGAGAACCTCTTCACGCCAGTCACCAAGGATATCCCCCTGCAGCGTTGGAGTTGCCTTTGTACCATTGCTGCTATGAACGCCTTCGAATGCTTGTACAAGATCTGTTTTGCCTGTAGATTCGTTGTATTTTGAAATCGACGTATTATCAAGTAATTCGTGCTGCAGGTCACCATCCCAGTAAAGGGCGAAGTTTGCAGAAAGGCCAGCGTCTCTAGAGCTGTCAGCCACTACTTTTCCTTGAACATTGTAGATTCCGCCGCCTGTTTCAACGGTGTTGCCGCCCCAGCCCCAGAATTCATAGCCTGGTTCTGAACTAATGTTGGCTGCCACGCCTCGACCGGCATCAACGGAGCCAAAGTAGGACATAAATGTTTCACCTGTTGCTGCATCATGTAATTCTAGTGAAGCAACAGCAGGTACTTCGTGCACACCAAATACTTGAAGACCATCGCGGTCAGGGTCAAAGGCACCAACATGTAGCGCATCGCCATGCGATCCCATATCACGCTGCATTTCCCCATCCATTGCATAAAGGATCGTGCCATCATGATCTAAGGTTAATGAACCAGCGATGATTTCATCAAAGCCATCATTATCAACATCTCCAGTTGCAAGACTGTGGTAACCTAGACTAGAGCCTCTGCCAGCCTCTTTTGAATCAAATGTCCATTCTTCGACAAGCTTGCCATCTTTTACACTATAAGCAACAAAGCTTGTGCGTTCATAATAACCGCGGCCATAAATGGCACTTGGTGTTTTACCGTCTAGATACGCTAAACCTGCAAGGAAACGGTCAGAACGGTTCTGCCACGTATCGCCCCATGAAGCGCCTTGATCGTCACCAAGCGGGAACGCATAATCGATGGTGTCAATGACTTCCCCTGTTTCCCCGTTGAATACAGAGATATACTCAGGTCCACCAATGACATGGCCGTTTTCTGCTAACCATTTTCCATTGTCTTCTGGATTACCAATTTCACTTAGAACTTTGCTGCTGTCAAACTTGCCATCAGTTGCACCATAGGAAGTGGTTCCGTCAGCTGTTTTAATGAGGAAATCACTTTTTCCATTGCCGTCAAAATCAGCTACGATAAATTGGTTATAGTGGGCACCTGAAGTAAGGTTAAGTCCCATATCAATACGCCATAACAGCGTGCCGTCTAATTTATAGGCGTCAAAAATCGTCGGACCGGTCATACCTGTTTGAGAGCTGTCAATCGCGTTGGTTGGGTACCATTTTACAATGACTTCAAGCTCGCCATCGCCATCTAGATCTCCTACGCTAGAATCGTTTACGGTGTACTCATAATCGCCAGTAGCCGTCGTTCCGCCTTCAGGCTTTTGCATCGGAATGGAGAGATAATCTTCACTTAATGCTTTCACTTCGTTTTTCTCAACAGATTTGCCATTGACGAGTGTTTCAACCGTATACGTATCATTTGCAGAGCCTTCTGCATCCTGATAGTTTGTCACACTAAGAGCCTTCGAGTTTAACTTTTCACCATTGCGATAGATATTAAAGGTAACATCTTTCGCATATTCATCGGCAAGCAAACGCCAGCTGACAAAGTTTCCTGTTTCGGATTTAAGGGCAACCACACCGCGATCCAGCCATTCTGTTTGTCTTTCTGTGTCCGGAGCGTTCAGGCGGTTATAGACATAAAGAGTCGCTTCGCGGTTAAAGCTGTTGTCAATGCCCTCTGTTTCCGCTAGCGTTCCTTTAAACTCATATACTCCTGATTCTTCATGATTCCATTCTTTTCCGACAGTTGTCCACTCACTTACAGCCACTTCCTTCTTGCTGTTATCTGCAAGCGTGACAGTCACTGTTTCAGGCAGGCCGATGGAAGATAAATCGGAAGTTGTTTCATTTACATACACTTGATGGTAGCGTAGTTGATCTACTTTTGAGATGGTATTACCTGGAATAGGTACACTATAGATGCCAAAATCGTCGAGGTAGGTTGTCCAAGAGTGGTTGTTTCCAGATGTCCGAATTCCGACAAGCTTCACGGTCTTGACCGAGCCGTCGAATGCAACACCCTCAAGGGAAGAGGTGTACTCTTTTGTTTCCCCAGATTCTTTATCAGTTAACGTTAAAATAGCTTGGTTTTGGATTAAATCAAAATTAACACTGACTTCATACCATGCTTCTTGATTGGTGAAAGAGGTCTGGGCAGGTGCTTGACTGCCAGCGAAATACTCGATTGCTTCCGTATTGGTATTGTTTAAGGTAAAAATGATGTTTCCGGTGTTATCGATAATTCGGAGTTCACCAGAGTTCTCAAACTGTCTTGAGCCTTTATCATTGTTCTTACCAGGATACCAATCGAATTTGACCAGAATTTCCTTGCCTTTCACAGCTGTATCTAAGTTCTTGGTAGCGACACGGCCTCCAGATTGATTCACGATCGTGTATTGAAGCTTATCGGTTGCGTTCCCCTTAACATCTGTTTCATTAATAGAAACAGTCGAACTTGCGGCCGTAAAACCCCATAGATTGTTTTCTTCAAAATCAGAACCGTCTACCAAGTTGTACCCCTCAACGTCTGTAACAGCTGCTGAAGCATATGGAAGACTTGAAAAAACGAGCCCTAGTGATAAGGCACTTGATAAGACTTTCTTTTTCTTCTTTTTCCCCACGTATTCTCCACTCCCTTTATATTTTGACCATGCCAAACATCTTCCATTGATGAAAACGGATACATAAGAAGTCGTGTCTTAGGAGAATTTCGGAACCAATTGGTCTTTGTGTGACTAATACTAGCGAAGGTTGGGACAAACCGTCTAGGACACTTTTTTGCAAAATAAAAAGCCTTGCGTACCAAGGCTTTGTCTCACTTTTTGGATTTTTTTTCTGAGTTGATAACTTTTTGGAAACGGTTTCAAATTGGACTTTTGGCAGTTGTGAAAACAGAGTGGTAGAACGAAAGTCCTATGTGATATTTCGGCTCAATTTTATAAAAATTATCGGAGAAAAAGTCCTTCGCTATCGTTTTCACTTGGATGAAACTGATATTTGGTTAAGTCAATTTTGCCCCCGAGTCCAATTTCGACACCTTCGCTTTCGAGCGAAAATAGCTGCTCATGATAAGATTCGTCATCTTGGAGGGCGATTTGTCCTTTGCTATTGACCACACGGTGCCACGGAAGGCCGTACTTTTTGCTCATCGAATGGAGGGCACGAACCACCTGTCGGGCCGCACGCGGGCTCCCAGCTTCTTTTGCAATCTGCCCGTATGTCATAACCTTGCCTTCGGGAATATTTTTAATGATTTCTACGACTTTTTCTGTAAAAGGCTGCATAATTTGAAAAATCCTTTCAGTCTAATTCACACCATTATATAATAATTTGTTAAAAAAGCAGCGGAAAAATGATGGCTGAAATAAGGTTATAAGCAAATAAAACGTTAAAATGAGCAAAAAAAATTATTTTTTGAAAAATTTTCATTCGACTTTTAGCATCGACAGATTTCTCCGGAAATAATTTTGAAGATTGTTTGGGTGCTTCGGAAAATCCAGATCCCGCATGCACTACAGCCTTTTCGCAGTTGTGTCGAGAAATGCGCAATAGGGACCATTTCTCAGTTGAAATGTCCGATTTTTCTAAAAATTACCGAGTGTACTTGTCCTCATTGGATAAAACGTGCATATTCTCATATCCAAGCTAATAAAATGGTTACAAACCTTTACAAAAGAGAGTGTTTGAGGTGAAGAATCGTTTGAAGCTTTTGTGGATTCAGTTGGGGACTTGATTATTCATTGTATAGCTGCATAATTGCATAAATGGTGCCTGTCACCATTTATGCAATTATGCAGAATCAGTATTTCGTCTTAGTGATAAGCGGATCTCATTTCGCACTTCTCACATCCAATTTAGGGAGGGCGAGTGGTGTGCACGATTACATCAAAGAGAGAACT
>JBEPZZ010000103.1:0-4691 GCA_041640575.1 Pseudothermotoga sp.
AAAAAAAGATTATTCCAAAGTGGTTGTTCTGGCTGTTGATTGCTCTTGCTGCTATAGGATTAATGCTTGCAATAACGAACAGAATACTTGAAATATTGGTAAGAAGAAGAACCAAGCAGCTCAGAGAAGCATTAGAAGAAGTAAAAAAGACAAATGAACAATTAACCATAGCAAATGCAGAAATTGAAGCAAGATCTGAAGAAATAAAAGCACTAAATGAAGAACTGCAAGCTCAAGCTCAAGAACTTAGTGCAATGAATGAAGAACTGCAAAGGCTGCTCAATCAATTGGAAAATGGTTTAGAAAGGTTCACCGAATCGTTGCAAAAATTAACTGATGTTGTTTATTGTGATGACGCAGAAGTTGCCAATAAAATTAACGAGGTCACAAAATTGGTTCTTGAAAGATCAGACCTCAAGTTGGTAAAGGTTCAGGATAAAGAGCAAATCGCCATAAACAACTTATCACTTACAGATCCTAATTCAAAGCAAACCTTTCAACTTTTGGAAAATCTTGCTCTTGTCACATCTAACAATCAAAGTCTTCGCCCGAATGAGATTCGCTTTCTTGAGATCCTTTCACGAATTCTAGGGATTTTGATGGAGATTAGAAAGTATTTAACTCAGAAGGAAATATTCAACGAAAAATTAATAAGTGTTCTACTCAGTTCGCTTTCGCTGCATGAGTCACACACGGCTGAGCATTCAGAAAGGTTGTCTGAACTTTCGAAAAAAGTGGCAATCAAGCTTGGACTAGAGGATGAAAGGGTTGAATTAGTAAGATGGGCAGCTATCGTCCATGACATTGGTAAACTTGCAGTTGACAAAGAAATCCTCAATAAACCTTCATCACTTAGTCCGGAAGAATATGAGAAAGTCAAGATTCACCCGCTTGTCAGTGCACAATTGTTGGAGATAGGTGGACTTAGAGAGATAGCGAAAATAGTCAAATACCATCATGAAAGATATGATGGAAAAGGATATCCAGAAGGGTTGAAAGGAGAAGAAATACCTATAGAATCAAGGATAATTTGCGTCATAGATGCTTTTGATGCAATGACATCAGATAGGCCGTACCGTAGGGCTCTAAGCATAGAGGCAGCAATAGAAGAACTAAAAAGGAACAGTGGTAGCCAATTTGACCCAAAGGTGGTACAAGCATTCCTAGAAGTAATTTCTGAGGAAGGTTATTCACCGGGGGGATAAACCTTGAGTCACCTCTTTCTACTGATCACCCTTTTAGCCTGGTCATCTTTCGAGGTCTTAACAAAACCTCTTATGGGAACCGTTGATCCATTTTTTCTTACTTTTTTTAGGGCAACTCTGGGCGGACTCTTTTTGATGAGTCTTGCTAGGAAAAAGGTCGGCCTAAAGGACTTGCTCTCACTCACCGCTGTTGGATCACTGAATGTCATAATATCCCTTTCTTTGTTACAACTGACCGTTAAACATTCAAACGCTTCAACAGCCGCAACACTTGTGGCAACTAACCCACTCTTTGTAGGTATATTGGCAATGAGTATGGGTAAAGAAAAGATGAGCTTTAAGAAAATCTTGAGCTTGATCATTGGCTTAATTGGACTTTTAATCCTTTCTTATGGCCGACTTCAAGGAGATAGCGTGCTTGGTATCTTGCTTGGGATATCCTCATCGATCACGTTTGCGATATACACGGTGCTGATGAGAGATTTAACTATAAAGCACGGATCACTAACAGCCAATGCTTATTCAATGTGTTTTTCAGGTTTGCTATATGGTTTAATATTGCTCTTGACCGGCAAAATAGCTGTGCCAAATATGGCTGCATCAAAATGGTTGATCCTAATTTATGCAGGAATCGTAGTAACTGGGTTTGCCTACGTTACCTATTTCAAAGCTATGGAAAAACTCGGCCCATCCAGAGCTAGTCTTGCAGTTTATTTGAAGCCAGCAGTGGCAAGCTTCTTCGCATTTATCTTTCTTCACGAACCTATAGGTATAGCAAAGTTAATAGGAACTACAGTCATTATCACAGCTTTACTTTTGAGATAATTATGTCAAAAATTCAGTCTAGGCTGTGGGGAGGTGAATTTTGATGAGATGGCTCTCGGTTGTTTTTCTTTTTGTGTTGTTGACACTTTTGAATGCTGATCAGATGGTCATTTCCCCGGTCATTGGAGACATTCAAGCGGAATTCGGTGTTGATGATGCAGCAATTGGATTTATCGGAGCAGTTTTCACAATTATCGGTGCTTTGGTGAGCTTAGCATGGGGCTATCTTGCAGATAAGTATAATAGAAAAAATTTGTTGATTTATTCCATTTTAGTTGGTGAAATTCCTTGCTTTATGACAGCTTTTTCAAATACTTATTTTCAATTTTTCATGTGGCGGGCACTAACTGGTATTGGTGTCGGTGCCTCCTTTCCAATAGTGTTCTCACTTGTCGGAGACATGTATGATCAAGTCAGTCGGGGAAAAGTTGTAGCTTTATTGTCTTCAGCCGTATCTGTTGGAAGCATTGTAGGAATGGCTGTTGCTGGATTTGTTGGCCCTGCTTTCGGTTGGAGAGTCCCATTCATCCTGGTTTCGCTTCCTAACGTTTTCTTGGCTATCATATCATTGTTTGTTTTAAAAGAGCCAAAGCGTGGAGCATTTGAAAAAGGAATAGGTGAATTAGTTCAAAAAGGCTTTGCTTATCCGAAGTTACCTGAAATGAAAGATTACGTGAAACTAGTTACTGTGAAGACGAATCTTTACTTATTTCTTCAAGGAATCGCTGGAACTGTCCCATGGGGTGCTATACCATACTTTCTCATTGAGTACTTCCGTCGTGAGCGAGGCCTAACTGTTGAGTCGGCAACTTTAGTCTTTCTTGTCTTCGGGTTGGGCAACGTTATAGGAATAGTTATCGGTGGATGGATTGGAGCAAAACTATACAAGATCTCAAAACCACTTGTCCCGGTTTTCTGTGCTATAACAACAGCCTTAGGAGTTTGGCTAACAATTATGACAATGGACTACATGAACGGCCTTTTAATCCTATCGATGATAGGGTTTTCAGCTGCCTTTGTCGACAGCTTAACTGGGCCGAATGTTAAATTCATGCTGCTCAACGTAAATGAACCTCAGGATCGAGGTAGAATCTTTTCAATCTTTAATCTGACAGATTCCCTTGGAACTGGTGTTGGAAGGTGGTTTGGAGGAGGTATGTCAGTTGTTCTTGGCTCTCTTGGAGCTGCTCTGAGAATCTCTGCATACTTTTGGTTTGGATGTTCGGTCTTTTTGTTCATCCTTGCATTCTATTTTGCAAAGGACGTACAAGCACTTGAAGAAAAGATGCAAACCCTTTCGGCTGAAATTCAAAAAGTGGGGGTGTGACAGGTATGTTTCCAAAGGATTTTCTATTTGGTGCTTCTATGGCCGGTTTTCAAGTTGAGATGGGGTATGCTAAAGAAGACATTGATCCCAACAGTGACTGGTTTGTCTGGGTTAGAGAAGCTGAAAATGTCTTCACCGGCGCGGTGAGTGGACATCTTCCTGAGTATGGTGTCGGCTACTGGATGAATTATACTAATCTACATCAACTTGCAACCGACTTCGGTATGAATTGTCTTAGAGTCAACGTTGAATGGTCACGAGTTTTTCCAAATCCAACCTTTGAAATCCCAGTCGAAGTAAGTGACCATGATGGAATTAGACAGGTCAAAATCTCAAAAGAAACCCTTGAAAAGCTTGACAGGCTGGCGAATCAGTATGCTGTTGAGCATTATCGAGAAATGTTCAAGGACATGAAATCAAGGGGGTTGAAATTGATCGTCAACCTCGCTCACTTTACACTTCCTATATGGATTCATGACCCAGTTGCTGTACATCGTGGTCAGGCAACAGAAAGAACCGGTTGGGTTAACGATCGAACCATTGTTGAATTTGCAAAATTCGCCGCTTATGTGGCTTGGAAGTTTGACGATTTAGTGGATATGTATACCACAATGAACGAACCAAACGTAGTCAGTCAACTAGGATACGTCATGGTTCGGGGAGGTTTTCCACCATCTTACTTCAGTTTTGAAATGTATCTGAAAAGCCTTTTAAACCAAGCTCAGGCTCATGCAAGAGCTTACGATTCCATAAAATCTATAAGCAAAAAACCAGTTGGAATTATCTATGCAACCTCAGTTTATGAAACATTAAATGGCGACAAAGAACTTGAAGAAAATGCAATGTATATGATGAACTACATGTTCTTAGATTCGGTAACTAACGGAACTTTGCTTTTCCAAGATCGTCCAGACATGAAAGAAAAGGTTGATTTTATCGGTGTCAACTACTATACAAGGACTGTTATAGAGCGCACAGAGGCAATAAATCTAGGACAGATATCCTTGAATTGGCGGATCCTAGAAGGCTATGGCTATGCTTGCCAACCTCAAGGTTTTTCAAAAGATATGAGGCCTGTGAGTGATTTTGGTTGGGAAACCTATCCCGAAGGTTTGCTGAAAGTCCTAAGACTTTTATACGAAAGGTATAAGAAGCCTTTAATTGTCACGGAAAACGGTGTTGCTGACTATAGAGATTGGCTCAGACCATACCATGTTGTTGCACATCTTTATGCAACGGAAAGAGCTATTGAGGAAGGTATTGATGTTAGAGGATATCTTCACTGGTCGATAGTGGATAACTACGAATGGGCCAAGGGTTATACGATGAGATTT
>JBEPZZ010000104.1:0-4407 GCA_041640575.1 Pseudothermotoga sp.
AAAGCCAATAAGTTCGTCTGCTCCGCTATGCTGTTTATCGTCTCTACTATCGTACCTATGTTCTTCGCACTCTCTGATAACTCTAATACTACCTTCTCTGTCCTCTGAGCACCTTCCTTCGTCTGTGTAATCATTTGAATTATCGTCCTAACTGCTTCGCCACCTTTATCTGCAGCTGTTTTCACTAACGTCGCTTTCTCTGTCAATCCTTGCGCTGCCTTGGAAACATTCTGCGCACTTGCCGCTACTTCCTCTACCCCACTTGTCACCTCTTGTATCGATGCAGATGCATTCTGCGCATTCTTGTTCACACTGTCCATCTGAGCAGCTAGCTCTTCACTGTTTGCACTAACTTCTTCTGCAGTGCTTGCCAAACTCTGTGATGAACTAGCAACTTGCACCGATGAGTCGTTGATCTGCCTGAAAGATTCTCTCAAAGTATCTGCCATTGTTTGTAATACCTGCGCCATACGTGCTATTTCGTCTTTACCCTTTGCTTGGAACTTAACTGTCAAATCGCCTTTCCCAAAACTCTCAGCTGCCATAGCAAGATTCTTCAATGGTCTTGAAATCGTGCCACTGAAGATCACAATCATAACAATAGCTAGTGCAATTATGACCCCAAAAATTGTTAAAACAACTGTCAAAGTTCGCATAACTGGTGCAAGAACTTCTTTTTCTGGAACACTTACCCCTATGGACCAACCTACTGCACTATGAATTGGTGAGTAGAACACATATTCCACTGTTCCATCTTTTCTTGTTACTCGAGAATATCCTTCTTCACCAGCTAACATTTTCTTACCAACTTCTTCAAGACCTTTGAAGCCTTCCTTTGATGCTTCCAAAATCTTTAAATTCATCACATAATCTTTGTTTGGATGTGCTATCACTAATCCTGCTGAATCTACAATCCAGCCATAACCAGTTTGACCAACTTTTACATTCGCTGCAATTTTACTTATTGTATCAAGAAGCACGGTTCCAGCAAATATTCCAAGAAGTTTTCCATCTGCAGATTTAACAGGAGCTGCTATAACAAATACCTTTGCACCTGTTGCTCTTGAAATCGAGGCGTTACTTACAGCTAAAGGTTTGTTGTTTCTCATAATGTCTATAAAATATTCCCTGTCAGCAACGTTTGCTACAGCCCCCGAGGTAGTTGGAGCTGTTCCATCAGGATAAGCTATAAAAAACATTTCAAAGTGAGGTCTTGCTTTTAGACGAGCTGGCAAGTATGTTTCGATGAGATAATTCCATTCCTTTGTTTCCAAAGCTTTTCTTACAGCATCAGTTTCAGCAAATGTTGCAACTTCTCTGCTTATTCCTTCAATCCATGAATTCACTACATCTGCTGCTTGCATTGCAACTTCGTTACTTAAATCAGTCACCGTCTTAGTGAATGTAGAACTGACTTGATAATAAATCAGTAACGCTGCAGCTACCAAAAGTACAACGACAGGCAAAAGGATCAAGGTAAACATCTTTCCACGCACTGACTTCATGACAAACGCCTCCTTAATTGGTATGATTATATTTTCAACAACTTGTTAACATTTTCTTTCTAGCTGTAAAACACTTTTTACACATTTAAGCCTTTTCGTGAACAAAAAGCCACGTGAGTTTTATTATATCACATTTAATAAGCATAAAGAGAGTTAAAATACTCAACAAATGTATATCTGACAAACAAATCTAAAAGCAATCAGTTATGTCAAATTATTGACCAAGCAAAACCTATACGATTCACAAAATCCTTTGACATACTTTATTTTTGTGGAGTATAATGGATTAGTCCCGCAAGGGTATTTCTTTTTAAGGAGGAGTTGTAACATGAGAGGTACTGTCAAGTGGTTCGACCCTAAGAAAGGGTACGGTTTCATCACTAAGAAGGAGGGTGGAGACGTCTTTGTCCACTGGTCAGCACTAGAGATGGATGGATTCAAAACCCTCAAGGAAGGTCAGGAAGTCGAATTCGAAATTCAGAATGGTCCTAAAGGGCCACAAGCAGCTCATGTGAAGGTTGTTAAATGAGTAAGTCCTAAAGCCTGACCATAATTAAACCCCGGCATGTGCCGGGGTTTTTTCATTTATGAAACTTCAGAACCTCACACTTAATATTCCACCAATCGGAACTGTTGTAGCACTGTTTGTTCCATAAGTTCTCATCTCAATACCTGCTCCCACACCAGCCTTGAAATCAACCAAATCGAAAGCATAATAAAGACTTATTCCAACAACATATCCAAAATTTGCAAAATTCGTGAAATCAGGAATTGATAAACCACCGTAACCTTTAAATATCAATCCTGAAAAATCATCGATTGGAAGAAAGTATTTTGCTATGACCAAAAAATCCAGTGTAAACTGTGTTGTTGATGAAGCAAAACCACTTCCAGCTAAGAAATACGTCAACCCAGCTCCAGCACCAATTTCAACTCCTTCAGCCACTTCAAACATGGCAGCTCCACCAAAGGTGAGATAAGTCAAAGACGCAGGATTAGTTGGTGTCGCAGACAACGTGTAATGATACGCACCAAAGATGTCTAGGTTAACTTGTGCCATTGCAACGGTAGCTGCCAAAATTGCAAAGATTATAAAAAGTTTCTTCATACTTCAATCCCCCTTTCGAAATGTGCTCTTGATAAAAATATATCACAGCTTCAACTTCTTTTCATAGTGTTCTTTCATTTTTTCATTGCCCGGCAAAGATAGTATCTCCTCAATGACAGAAACAGCTTGTTCGTACGATCTAGTTCTTGGATCTCTTATCAGAAATTCTATGAGCACATCTTTGTCACCATTCATTATCGCATCTAAAGCCATCTCCATTCTGATCATTCGAGGTATGAGATAGAACTTTACCACTCTATCGTTTAAAGGTGGATCAATCTTTTCTACGTGCCAACCTTTCGAATCAACAATCGCAGGAACTTCCACAACAACTTTGTTAGGTATCTGTGGTATGTAGCCCTCATTCGGTACATTTATCACAAATCTCTGGGAATTATTGTTTACCAGTGCATCTATGAATGGTATGTGTTGCTCACCACTTAGCTTATCACGCGCAGCAAATATCTTAGCTTGCTGTCTCAATTCCTCTGGAATGTTCGATGCAGGCATAAACTTCATATATGTTTCAAGTTGTAAAAGCTTCAGAATCTTGTTATTTTGAAGATATTCAATAGCTCCTGTCGTAGTTTGTAACATTTCTTGGTACCATCTCCATCCAAGTTCTGAATCAGCACCACCCCATGGCTCGCCATACCATTTCTTCTTAGTTTCCAAATTGTAGTTGTACTTCCATGATCCATTTCTCGGTGTATCACCGATTGGCAATTGTCCATAAAATTTGTACATATCAATTGCAGCAGGGCTTAGTTGAAGATCAAATGGTGTTTTCGGTTTCCAAGTGTGTGATTTTTCCTCAATCCACCTATCCAAAAGTTGATAACCATCCTTCCCATCTACCAAGAACCTGTTTAACCAAATTGCATGATTGAAACCAGCAACCTGCCAATCGACCTTCTTAATGTCTAAACCAAGCGCTTCCACCATTTCATGAACCCCATAGTGACCATGGCAAAAACCTACAACTTTAATGTTCGAACATCTTCGTATCAGATTCGTTCCTTCGAAGACAGGGTTTGCCGTCTGCAAGAGCCAGGCATTCGGGCAAAGCTTTTCCATTAATCTTGCAACTTCTACAAAGAACTTCAACTGATTGAAGTTGCTGATAGTATAATAATCAGAAACCATGTTGAATTCCTGAGTATCTATACCGCGATAATAACCATGCTTTTGCCCCACTTCCCTTGCCAGCTCAAGGTATGAATGACCTCCCACCAGCGCAGTATTTATCACGAAATCTGCGTTTTTCAAAGCTGTCTCGAGCTGCAAAGTTTTCTCGAACTTCAAATCAGCTCCAAGCTCTTCCACGTAACGTTGTGCCAAATCATGCACCCCGTCTAGCCTTTTTTGATCAATGTCCATCAAGCTGACAAGACTGCCAGATAAACCTTTTGTTTTACAAAGATCGTTCACAAGCCTCATTGAAAAAACAGCGCTGCCGGCTCCAATAATCGCAATCTTTACCGATGGCATCCAGCTCCCTCCTTAGGTTTCTTTCTATTTTTCTCAGAATTGTGAAAGCAAGAATTTTAAAGAAAACTTCGAGTTTCAATACAGCTTTCTTGGCAGATGAAAAGAATTCACAACTCTGTGTAAATTATAGCACCTTAATTGTGTCGTGATGATTTATCATTTAGCTTTTTAGAACAATTATGTGGTCTTTTTAGAATAATCATAAACACTACATTTTTTAACTTGACAAATATCATTTCTTCATACATACTAAAATTAGATAATGCCGACAAAGGAGGTATATATTATGAGGAAAATTCTTTT
>JBEPZZ010000105.1:0-4394 GCA_041640575.1 Pseudothermotoga sp.
ATCCATGGCTAAAACTAGCGCATACAAAAGCCCATACTGCAACTTCGCAAGTTCTTTGTTAGATTTGTAAAAACCTTCGATAACACTGTAAATTCTATCCATATCGTGGTTATCTAAGAAAGGAAAGTTGTAAATTTTGAAATCAGGATAAAGTTTTGCATCCAGCCATCCAAGCGATTTGGAAAGCAAATTGTCGGCACCTATGAAGTTATTTCTAAAGCTAAAAGCTTGGGCAAAGTTGAAAAGCGGCATCGGGGCAAACTGTTGTAAAACGTAAATATTCGCATCGAAAACCTCTCCAATTAACAAAACATTTGGCTTTCTTTGAAGAATATATTCAGTTAACTCCTTTGCATATCTTGCACTTTCGACAATCCCATCGTTCCAGTCAAAACCATAGATGTTCTTAATGGCATCTACCCTAAATCCATCCACACCCATTCCTAACCAGAAGTTGATTACTCTTTTTATCTGCAAGCGAACCATAGGATTGTCAAAATTCAGATCTGCAAAACCCTTTCCAAACAGGCTAAAGTACCAAATCTCCTCATCCTTGGTGTTTTTTGTTGAGTACCATCGTTTTTTTGAACTCATATCTTCAAAAGAAATCAAGTAGTATTCCCAGTATGGCGATTCTACTGTGTTTTCAATAGCATCTTTGAACCATATGTGTTGATCAGACGTGTGGTTGATCATAAGGTCCATTACAACACGAATGCCATTGGTTTTGAAGCTTTGAATCATCTGCAGCAAATCCTCGAAGTTTCCAAACTCAGGATTAACAGTGTAGAAATCAACTGCATCGTAGCCATGATAAGACGAAGACAAATTCCACGGTGAAAATAACACGGCATCAACACTGAGTGATTTCAAATACCCTAGCTTTTCCAAAATACCTTTAAAATCACCTACACCATCTGCATTTGAATCATAGAAAGATCGTATGAATATTTGATACATCAAGTTCGTTGAAGCTTGCGCGCTGAAAGTGTCTATAGCAGGTATAGGAACATCTTGGGTTGTTAAAATGAATTTCGCATCGCTGTTTTGCTTTTTTATGGTTAAAACCTCCTTTTTGTCCAAATCCCAAATTTTCCAAAAGCTTGCCTCTAGGATGTAAACATCCACTTTACGTTCAGTTTTGAATTCATACAGCTGCTTTAGCTTTTTATCATATACATGTTCAAAGTGAAATACCAAAAATCGCTCTTGGCCACTGACATAGTAAACAGTCAATTGGTAATTGTAATTTGCAGCAATCTCACTATCTAGCTTTACAAAGCCTAGATCTGCTATCTCGATAAAAACATCTTGCCCAGCAATTAATGTTAGTGCTAATAGAAAATTTGCCAGCAAAGCAAGAAAGATTTTTCTCATTAACTAACCCTCCCATACATTCTCTATCCAATGAACTAGCTTACCTCAATTATTTTCCAGTTAACCTAAAATCTAGTCTTCATGATCCTTCCAAAACGTATAATCCAAAGTGTATAAATCACGTACAGTTCTAACAAGTTTGGTAAAGAGAAAGAGGTGGTAAGGCTTGTTAATGGTTGCAGGCACGATGTCTGGGGTTGGAAAATCGCTTTTTACACTTGCTTTGTGTAGGACTTTTGCAAATTTAGGTTATAAAACAGCTCCTTTTAAATCGCAAAATATGTCTTCAAACAGCATTATTTGCGAAGATGGAAGAGAAATTGCTTTATCTCAATACATTCAAGCTTTAGCGAGCAGAAAAACTCCAACAGCAGAAATGAACCCAGTTCTCTTAAAACCAAGCGTGAACGGTATGCAATTGATCTTGAATGGAAGACTACTCAAAACCGAATCTGCAAGAAATTACATGTACTCAAATAAAAAAGAATTGTTGAAAATAGTTACTGAATCGTTTGAAGTTCTCAAAGCTGAGAGTGATTTAATCATTGCCGAGGGATCAGGTGGATGTGCTGAGATAAACTTGAAGAAGCGAGAAATCAACAATATAACTTTGGCAAAAGTACTCAATCTTCCTGTAGTTTTAGTTGCAAACATAGAGAAAGGTGGGGCCTTTGCGCAAGTAACCGGTGTCTTAGAGCTCTTATCTGATAGTGAAAGAGAATTGATAAAAGGTTTTATTTTCAACAAATTCCACGGAGATCCAAAACTTTTAGAAGATTATCCACATAAGTTGGCAAGAAAGTACAAAATCGAATTTCTCGGTACAATACCTTACCTATCGCATAACCTTCCTGAAGAAGATATGATCTTTGAGAAACGTGGAAAGGATTCTCAAATAAAAGTAGATATTCTCAAAATTCCGTACATGTCAAACCACTTTGATTTTGAACCATTGTTTGAAAATTTTGATGTATCGTACGTGACACATATTCGAAGTGATTGTGATTTAATTATAATCCCAGCAACGACAAACATTTTCGAGAGTTTGCGGTGGATTAAGTCAAAAAAGAGAGAAATTCTTGAAGCCTTGAAAAACGGCTCATTCCTGCTTGGAATCAGCGAAGGATACCAAATGCTCGGAGAAACTGTGAGCCAAATAGACAAAGAAGGTAAGCTTGTACATCAAGAAGAGGGTCTAAAGCTGATCAATTTTAAAACTGTTCTTTCTCCAACAAGGATAGCTGCATGGCTAAACGCATCGGATCAGATTTTCGGAACAACTATAACAGGTTACGAGCTTCATCATGCTGTTTTTGAAAGCTATAACTCTATTTCACCTTTTTCCAAAGTAACCTCCAGAAACAATATTTCATGCAATTTCACAGAAGGTTTGGTCATGGGGAGAATTTTTGGAACAAACTTGCACAATCTGTTTCACAATCACCAATTTACAAGACTTTTCTTTCAGTTGATCGCAGAAAATAGGGGAAAACAGCTAGCAGAGGTGAAAGAGTATAACTTAGATCTTGAAATAGAAAAAATCTCAAATCATTTTGCATCACATGTCGATGTACAAAAAATCATCCAATTTGTAAAAGGCTAATTGATAGTAAGATTGAAAGATAAACGATCAAATGAGTTGCTCCTAGCACATCACCGGTTATTCCACCAATTTTTGCATATGCTATTTTTTTCAGGGCAAAACTCACCAAAATCGTTACAGCCAAAGAAATAATGAATGATTTTACACCCAAATAAAGAAGTGGAAGCACAAAGCTGAAAGAATACAGAATCGTTAAAGGGCTTGATGGAAAGAACAACTTTCCAAGACCTGTTTCCTTTGCTGGTTTGCTTGTGCATATCATAATGTTAATTGCCCATCTACCAAAAACTGAGCCAAGAAGAAAACAGCTTGGTTTCAAAGTCTTCATCAATTCCCAAATGGCAAGCACGAACAAAGTTCCGAAAAAGACAGCAAAAGGCCCAACATTTCCCTTGGACATTATCTCAAGCCTTTTTTCTCTTGTAGATTGGTTAAGAAATCCATCGAATGTATCCAGCAAACCATCAAAATGAAAAAGGTCAAACAGCCAAAAAGAAATTGCCAAAGCTAAAAAGCGGTTCAAAATGCTATTTCCGATCGAAAGCATAAGAAAAATGATCAAACCAGGAAGATAACCAACTAAAGGAAAAAACACTGCTGATTTTTTCAGATCCGCTTTTTGATAAAGTTTCTCTGGTAATTTGATTGGTATTCTTGAAAGAAAGCTTATCGCAAGCAAAATGTTTGCAAAAAAATTCATATCAAGCACCTACTTTTGTAAATTTCAATTGAGGATAAAAGCTCATCAAAAAAGAAGATCTCAAAGCACATCAAAGGAATTTTGCGGATATCAAACCACAACTGCTGCAAGATGTATTCTAGAATTTCTTCAGACAGCTTCATATGATCTAATTGCTTTTCCAAGTCAAAACCTGACATGTGAAATTCGCAGAAACTTTCAATTGCTCTTGGGACTTTTTTGCCTAGAACATGGTGTGCAATATCGAACGTCATTCTTTCATGTATGACAAATTTCTCCTTTAAATTCTCTAAAGAAACTTTTGGGACATTCAAGACTTTTTCAATTCCCTCCAATGGATGTGCTACATAATTGAGAATTTTCAAATCACTGTTTTCAAAGTAATCTAGAACTTGTACAACGTTATGAATGTGATCAGTTGGAAGATGTACTGTGAAAAAAAGACCGGACTTTTGTAGTTCCAAAAGTCCGTTGATTTCCTCATTCAAAAGTTTTTTTGTTTCTAAATCCCACGTGTACACAAGTAGCTCGACAAAATCAACATACTTTGCGATGAATTTCGAATTTTCATAATAAGTTCCCGGAAAGATCCAGGATGTACTTCCTATGAGCTGTTTCATTTTATCTTTACCCCAATCCCACAAACAGTTAAATAAACTTCATCAGCCATAGATGCTAGTTTAGCGTTGAGTTTGCCAATGGTATCGACATATT
>JBEPZZ010000106.1:0-4142 GCA_041640575.1 Pseudothermotoga sp.
AGCTCCCGCTTTACTTGCAGCAGCTGCGGCTGCACAACCACCCCAACCGCCGCCAACAATAACTATTTTTGGTCTTCGCAAGATATTACCCCCTTTCGTGATAGCCCTGTGGATCTTCAGAACCAAGCTTTGCAATAAGTCCAACGATAATTGGTTTCGCAGGTGGCCGGAATGTTGGTAAACTTAGCTCTTCTATTGGTTTGCCAGTTGCTCTGGCAAGTTCGCGAAGAATCATTTCTCTGCAACCCCTTCCTTGGCATGGTCCCATCCCAACCCTTAAAAATCTTCTCAACTCTGGTAGGCTTGTGAATCCCTGCGAAATGCACTCTCTGATTTGTTTAAGTGTGACTTCTTCACATCTACAGATTATTACTTCATCATTATTCATCCTTCATCACCCTTATCGACCTAACAGACATCGCAAATGATTTCGGTACCAGAACATGAACAACAAGAGTCTTGTCATTGGTCGGTTCCTGAATTCGAATTACCTTTCCCCTAGTCACGAATTTGCCTTCCCTGTCTAAGCAATTAACGTAGCTTCCCTCATTCGGACGTGGCAACATTTCATATGGGATTTTGATAATTGCATCTTCTTTTGATGAGGCCATGTCTATAACAAAGCAAGCTAGACCAGGACATTTTGCTACGCACAAAGCACATCCAGTGCACTTTGAATAATCTACTCTTGGAAGGTCGTTGATATTTTTGAATTCTAGGATAGCACCTGTTGGACAACTCGTATGGCAAGGATCGCACGGGATCGACTCAGGGCATTCAATGACTACCAAACCGTTTTTCTTCCTTAGCCACAAATCAACAGGAGGTGTCAAATTTTTTACTGATTCTTCATCTAAAACACCTTCATAGAACTTTCTGGATAAACTCTTTGACGTTTCGCAAGGGTTAGGAGTCTCGGCCAACATGGATAGGTTTTCATCTTTCTCTGTGAGAACTTTCAGTAGTCCTGATCTGATCTTTGATGATTTCTCACCACTTCGAAGTTCATTTAAAGCGTCAAAATATACTTCCAAATTCTTTTTATATTCGTACTCTGAGATGTATTCAAGTTTGTGAGCAACTGTTAAACCAGCTATCCGACCTTCAAGCATGGCTGTCGAAGCTTCCCCTATACCGGCGGCATCACCTGCAACAAATATGTGAGGTACAGTAGTTTGTAGAGTTCTATTCCTGTAGGGCACATATCCTCCAAGTTCGGGGACATACCTCATTCTACAACCTGCTTGCCACAATAGTTCTGAAGTTGGTGAAAGCCCGACAGCTAGACAAATGGTATCGCAATCAAAATACTTTTCTTTGCCAATGAAATTGCCGTTCTCGTTTACTGCTTGTATTACTGCTGCTTCGACCCATTTTTCCCCGATAGCTTTCTTTATTGTATGCCTGAGTAGTATCGGTACACCTAACCTTCTCAGTTTTGAAGCATGAACCCAATATCCACCTATTTTCGGTGCAAATTCAACAACAGCAGCAACATCAACGCCAGCCTGTAACAATTGGTAGCTCACTATCAGTCCAATGTTGCCAGCGCCGACCATCAAAACTTTCTGCCCTGGTATCACACCATACACATTCATCAAAGTTTGAACAGCTCCTGCACCATAAACACCCGGCAAATCATTGTTTAAAAACGGTAGATATTTCTCTTGAGCTCCAACTGTTATGAGAACATAATCGGGTACAATCTCGTAAAGCTGTTCTTCATCCTTCATACACAGAAAAAGTTTCGTTCCGTAAACCGCAACAGCCGACGTATTGAGCAAGTAGTCTATTTTCCCGGAGAGCTTTTCTATTTCATTCACGAATAATTTCCCTATTTCCATACCACGCTTTCCTGCATATACCATTGCAGATCCAAAGAATTTGTGAGTTTGCTTGATCAGCTGTCCACCTAAAGCAAGAGATTCGTCAACTATCGTCACTTTGCAACCACATTTTGCGGCTTCGATTGCTGCACATAAACCTGCAGGACCTCCACCAATTATCAATAAATTGGTTTCAATCAATTCAATCACTCCCCAATTTCAAGGCTACCTCTGCCATGCTGTGTCTGAATTTTCATTCCTTCTCTTAGTGGTGTTATACAGGTCCTAACATTTGGAATACCATCGACTATCATGAAGCAAGAAGAACATTTACCTATCGCGCAAAAGAAACCGCGTGGACGATGCATTTTTTCAGAATAACTAAGGATCTTTATTCCGTTAGCATAAAGAGCAACCGCTATTGGTTCACCCTCGAAACCTTCCATTTCTTTTCCATCAAAGGTAAACTTGACTTTCTTACCGTGTTGAAAGATCAATATCGGGTGATTCTCGATCAGCTTCAATTTGTCACCACCTTTGAAGAGAAGTTTCATAATACTTGATAAAGCCAGATCTAACAAATCTGACAAGATCACGTATGTCAAAAACAGGAACATTCGTAGCTGCTTGGATTATTCCAGCGAATGGAGCGAGATTTGTGCATTCAAGAATGAATGCTTCTATATCTTCTTGTTCTTTCGAAATTCTTGCGGTCTCAGCAACTTCGTTAGCGACTTTTATAAGATCCATTTCTTCTTTGTTGTACAAGAAAACTGACTTGAATTCTTCGCCATCGATCTCCCTAATTGTAACCATTTGGTCATCGATATTTACTTGTTTTAGCACTTCCTTTGTCAAAACCCTTGCACTAGCCGTTAAAATACAGATCTTTCTCCCGTAACCTAAGATCTGCCTTAGAAGCGGCAGAATCAGAACAGATGAAGTGAAAATTGGTACATGCAAAGCCTGTACCAATTCTCTTTGGAACAAAATGGTTAAACCACAGGACGTGGTTATGGCAGTTACCCCTTGATTTTCTAGCTCGAAAGCAGTTTGTAAAAATTTGTTGAAAACTTGACGATTCGCCAGGAGTATTTCCTTTGCGCCGATTCCTTCAACTTTTTTATAGACAACCGGAAAATCCCATGTATCTGCATTTCCTATATCGCCCTTTATCCTTGGAAACTTTGTGTCAAGCATTATAACTCCAAGCATGAAACCATAGACTGTTCTTCCTCCATGAATCATGGTTCTCGCCCACCCTGTCGGGATTAAGGTTCGGTACTTTTCCTACTCAAATGCATAAGCGCATATATTATCAGTAAAATGATTCCAACCACTGCTACCAAGGTTCTAGGGGCACTACGTATAGTTATAACCGCTATCAAGACGCCTGCTGAAACCAGTAAGAGAGATCGGATTAAAGAACCAGTTGGTTTCCATAAATACCCTGCAATTGCAGCAGCTAGTACGAAAGAGAGAATGGACATCAAGGTAACTGTGACAATAATCTCCCATAAGGAACCTCTAAGCATCATTGATTTGTTGAAAACAAAAGCGTAAGGGACAATGTAACCAGTTAGTGCAAGCTTCATTCCTTCGAATCCGACTTTCATTGGACTTGTACCAGCGATTGATGCCGCACAATACGATGCTACACATACCGGGGGTGTCACTTCAGAAAGTATGGCAAAGTAGAAAGCAAACAAGTGAGCTGTAAGTAAATCCAGGCCCAATTTTGTGAGCACTAAGCCACCGATCGTTGCAGCTATTATGTACGCTGGGGTGGTCGGCATTCCCATACCAAGGATCAAGCAGGTAAGCATCACAAGAATAAGGGCTATTAAAAGTTTTCCGGCTGAAAGCGAAGCGATTATCGAGGCAATACCAAGTCCAAGACCAGTATATGTGAATACACTGACGACTATACCAGCTCCCGCGCAGGCAAGGGCCACAACGATCATGTTTCGTCCGGCTTTCTCTAGTGTTTCGAATAATCTGCTTGGAGTCATCATAGTATCTTTCTTTAGAAAACTAACTGCAAAAGCCATCCAGACGGCATAGTAAGCAGCCATGAATGGCGAAAATCCTTTAACAAGAAGGTAAACCAAGATTACGGCTGGAGATATTAGATATGAATTGAACAATATTTCTTTCCAATCTGGGATTTCTTCATCCCTAAGCCCACGTAAATTATTTCTAAGGGCGGTGAAATGAACTGTCAGTATAAGTGTGACGTAGTAAAAAATGGCGCCAAGAGCAGCTGCAAGGCAGATTTTTATGTAAGGCGTTTTTGTCAGTTCTGCCATCACGAAT
>JBEPZZ010000107.1:0-4053 GCA_041640575.1 Pseudothermotoga sp.
CAAGAGCAACAAATTGGTTAAAAACGTCTATTACATAATTGGGCTTTCTTATCTTAAGCATTGGTCTATGGGTTACAATCGTAGTATCAGAAGGCAAATTCGTTATAGAATCAGTATTTTTGGCCTCAGCTAAATTCTGAGCAATCTCAATATCTGGGTTTTGCTGCGTCAGTACTTGTTTTTTAGCTTCATTTGTTATTTCCGGTTTTCTAGACTTCTTTACTTTTCTTCCAACAACCATGAAAACCAACAGCGCCACAACTAAGATCAATGGCAACCATAGCATCAAAATCTCCACCATGACAACTAAAAGCGCCAGTAAAGACACCATTAAAAACGCCATAATTAAGACAGATATGCAGTCTCCGCACCCTCGCATCAAAATTCTCCCTTCAAACCGCCATTTAAGATCTTGCTCTATTCATAGTTATGTGCTTATACATATTCTTTTCCTATTGATCTCAAAATCCGAAGAAAAGATTTGACTATGGGATCCCCCAACATTTCTAATCACAAAACTTGTTTTAGAAAAATTTCAGTAGATTTCCAGTAAATTCTATGACATTTTTTCAACAAATTTTCATTGGTATCAGTATTTTATCAATCAGGAGGTTATGAGAGTGAATATAAAAAATCGTCGAAATTTTATACTTAAGCTTATTATCGTTTTTATTCTCATAGCCGTATCAAGCTTATCGAATGCTCAAACTGTTTACGTATATGATTCAGCAGCTGGTCTTTGGAAAAAAATAAATAGAAACAACAATTCCGTAAGTCTTGTTACGCAGGAACCCTTGAGCTCGGTTTCAACAACTTCAACGGTTATACCACTATTGGGAACTTTTGTAATAGAACCAAGCATATTTCCAGAAAATGAAACTGCCTTGTCTGTGGCATCAAGAAATCGTTGGTATTATTACATTACTTACACCGTAACTAATGCACAACAAGAAAGTCACTACAATATTCTGGCAGGTCAGAATATCGAGGTCGGAATGGCAACTGTTTGGAATGATGCAACAAAAATCTATGTCAAATTTGACCTCACCAACGGTTGGCTTGCCTCTGAGTCACATTTGCACTTTTTGCAAAACGAGCCAAACGAATCGTTCAATCCTGCCCCAGGTCAATTTCCCTTCAGCGCAAAACATATTCCAAGTACTGCAACCTACACCTATGAAATCACTTTCGCAGATATTCAAAACAAATGCGGTTTTCCACCTCAACAAGGAGGTTCAATTTACATTCTGCTTCATCTGAGCGTTAAAAAAGGAACTCAAAGCGAAACAGCATGGGCCGGACCAGAACTCACAAATTGCTTTTCAGTGTATATTTCAGCGACTCATCTTAATTGGTTCCTCAGAAAACCTGGGGACTATGCAACAAAGGCTTTCGATGTAACTGTTACCAGTAGTTCGTATCCTGTACTAGTCACGTTCAGGAACTTTGATAACCCAGTTAATGAGGTTGGAACCACATTACAAACTTACTTTGCGTTCGATGCGCTTGGTGACTGGATTACACCATCGCAATTGAACGACTTGTCCAAGACTTTACAACCAGGAACCTCAACTTTCAGTTTGTACCACAGAGTGATTCTTCAAGGTCAATCGGCATGCACTTATTCCAATGCTGCAACAATAACCTTCGCACTTTTAATGATTAGATCACAAGTTATCAAATGATAAGCACATAATCTCGCCCCTGATGGGGTGAAAAAGGAGGGTTTTGTATGAGAAAGTTGTTTGTCATTACGACATTGCTTTTGGCTTTTGCAGTTTTCGCTATAGCTCAGCTTCCTAACCAATTGGACGTTTGGAAATGGGATCCTGAAGAAGAAGAGTGGGTGTTCCTCGGTTTTGGTGTCGATGCACCAGCTTGGGCATTCACCACAGATCCAAAATTTGGAGCTTGCAACAAGGAAACTTGGAATATCAGTGTTGGTGTTGACGTCAGTGTAGCTCAATGGATTGAGTGGCAACTGACTGCATCAAAATGGAAATGGTACATCAGAAAACCTGGTACTTACGTTGCTGACTGCATCACAGCAAATCTCAAGAGTAATGGTCCTGTTGGAATCAAAATCGTAATGGGAAACATCACAGGTGGCAATCCAAATACCAATTCTATAATTGAAGCTTTCTATGGTGCAGACTTTTCTGCCCAACATCCAAGTAATGTACAGTGGTGGCTACCAGCACCCCTAGAATTTCAATTCACAGTTCCAGACAGCTTTGATCTGCACGCGGGTTATGCTATAAAGCTTTGGAACAAGATCAAAGTTGTCGAATGCAATTCTGCTTGTGAGTACAGTGCAACTGGAACAATTACACTAACACTGCAAACTATAAAACCATGGATCGTCCCAGAGACAGGTTATTTCAATCCAGATTACAACTACCGTCCGTAACATTTGTCTTAAGTAAAATGAATGCGACTAATTCTGTGAATAGCACGTTCCATCAGCGGGGGCTTTTTCACCCCCGCTTCTATTAGAGAAAGGAGTGAAGCAAGTGAGAAAAGTGTTATTATTAGTCCTTATCGTTTTTGCAGCTTTGGTGTATTTGGGTCAGGAAACTTTTTCTGTGAGAGTAGATCCAATAATTGTCAAAAGAATTCTTTCCCCTGGGGATAAAATCAGTTACGATCTATACGTTGAGAATGGCGATCCCTTGAATGCAATAGACATTGAAGTTTCGGTACAAGATGTGCAACAAGACCTATTTGGCTCATACGAGGTTGCTCCTGCCGGTTCAACAGTTTATTCCGCGGCGAAATGGATAAAAGTTGAACCTATGAAGTTGCGAGTCCCACCTTCCTCTACGAAAAAAGTCACGGCACAGATTTCAGTACCAAGAGGCATTCAGGGTGGAAGATACGCAAGCATAGTTTTCACCGTATTACCGTCTTACCAAGCATCGACACCCCACGAAGATGCGACTGGATTTGTGTATCAATTTAAGTTTCAAATCCCAAGTTTTCTGGAGCTTACAATTGAATCAGCAAGAAAGAAACTAGAAACCTATGTAACAAACTTTGAGGCTATCAAAGTCACAGATGTCCCTCGGTTCGAGCCATACAAAAATACTCTTGGGCCTGATGCCAATGTTTACATGGCGACAGCTTTCAACAACGGAAACATTCATGTCAATGTCTCAGGAGAACTGACAATAAAATCTCTGACTGGTAGAGTTGTGGCAAAGTATCCGCTAGCAACTGGTACGATTTTACCAGGAACAACTGTGAAGCTTCCCACCATAACTACTAGACAACTTCAGCCTGGCGATTACAACGTAAAAGTTGTTTTGAACTATGGTGGTCATAGACCAGCAATTTTTGAAACAGTCATGACAGTTTCGGAAAGAGGGCAAGAAGTCAAACAAAGTTCCGTAGCCGAAGCTGCTTTGTTGTATGTTGATCCTGGCAATGTGGAAATAAAAACAATCGGTGGTGCGACAAGAAGCGCAACAATCGAGGTCACAAACAATGGTAAGGTGACTTTGGATATAACCGTGGACAGCTACACACTTGCATATGATATCGTTGGTGAACTGTTACCATTGGAAGAAAGATCAAAAGCACCTGATTGGATTAGCGTTTCCCCTGGTTCCTTTCAATTAAAGCCTGGTCAAGCAAGAAGAATACGGGTGCTGGTGAGCCCACCAAAAAACATTGAAGAAGGTGGTTATTACTTTGACCTTGTAGTTTCAACAAAAACTGATTCTGCAAAAGTCGAATACGGCTCTAACTTACTTATTTATGTTGGTTCCGAGGATAAGATAAAGTACGAACTCTTTGCCGATGTTGCGGTAACAGGAATATCTGAAAGCAGCTTGGATTTGGATGTTTATATGAAAAATACCGGCAATTACCACATAATTCCATCCACTACTCTTGGAATCTTGAGAATAATTCCTGAGCGTGAAGAAAATGGAATGATATTTCCGGCGACAACAGAAACGATTGCAACAGCGACCTACGCGAGCGAAACGCCAATTCTTCCCAGCGAAGAGAGGATTTTTAGCATTCAAATTCCGTTCAGGCCTTTGCCAG
>JBEPZZ010000108.1:0-3981 GCA_041640575.1 Pseudothermotoga sp.
AATTGAAACTTCAGCCGATGGTAAGTTTGAAATTCGATACCGCAGCTATCAAGCGCTTGAAAGAACTCGGAATTGAGTGTTTCAGAATACAGTTTTCTGACTTCGGTGAATTTGGGCAATTGTCTAATCTCCTCAAAGACTTTTGTGTTATCGCTGACAATTTAAGTTGGCTACAAGCCACTTCCTATGCAGCTGCTATCGTGATGAAAAAACCATTTGTTGAATTACCAGCTGGAGATTTCCTGCGTGAGATGGTTGCCAACAGTTTGCTCAGCAAGGTCATAAAAATCTACCTAGAGGTGGACGAAACAGATGAAGAAACACTTAAGATCATGAATATCTTGGGTTATGGTCTCATATTTAGGGCCGATGCTAAGCCACTACCGAAACTGAGATTACTGAACGTATCAAGGATTTTTGATGACTTTCAAATAGAATACATCGATGAACATAACAAATATGGTATTTTCGACTTTCATAAAGGTTTTGTAGAGGAACCAAAAAAGATTTTCCTTGTGAAAAATACTGTTTTAAAGGAAAACAGGCGACTATTTCACTTCTACACCGAAGGGGGAAAATGATGCAGGAACTTCGATATAATCCATTGACCGACGAATGGGTCATTATTTCAGCTGAAACTCAAAAAAGACCAGTTCAGCCAAGTCAGCAGAGTTGTCCCATATGCATTGGAGGAGCTGAACTTGCTGAAGAGTATGACTTGGTTAGTTTTGACAACAAATTCCCAGCTCTTTTAAGAGAGCCACCCGAGATAAAAGAGGATAATTTTTTCCAAAGGCGTAAATCCTATGGAGTTTGTGAGGTTGTAGTTTACACTTCGGACCACCAGACCGCATTACCTGGAATGCCACTCAAGCAAATCGAAAAACTTGTTGAAATGTGGGTAGATAGAACTGTTGAATTGTCGAACTATGAATTTGTGAAATACATTTTCATTTTTGAAAACCGTGGAAAAGAAGTTGGTGCAAGCCTTTCGCATCCCCATGGGCAACTGTATGCCTTTCCCTTCATACCTAAAAGAATATCCGCCAAGCTGGAAGCGATGAAAAAATGGTACAAAGAGAAAAACAGCTGCGTAGTTTGTGATATAGTCAATCAAGAATTGTTGAAAAAAGAGAGAATAGTCTGTCAGACAAATCACTTTATTGCTGTCGTACCTTTCTACGCAAGATTTCCATTTGAGGTTCATATTTACCCAAAAAGGCATGTGAGTTACATCACTCAGTTGTCTGGAGAAGAAAGAACAGATTTTGCGCTGATCTTGAAATTGGTTACATTGAAATACGACGCTTTATTCCAGCAAGAATTCCCATACATGATGATGTTTTTTCAAGGACCAGTTAATGTTGCATTCAATGAAGAAGTCTTTCATTTTCACGTGGAATTCAACCCACCAAAACGCGACAAGGATAAGATAAAGTGGATGGCAAGTGTTGAAACTGGTACGTGGGCATTCATAAATCCCATTGTACCTGAGCAGGCTGCCAAAATGTTAAGAGAATTGAAAGTGGAGGGAGAGGCTCAATGCCGAAGTTCAGAGCACCCGGAAGGGTAAACATAATAGGTGAACATACAGATTACAACGATGGCTTCGTTTTACCTTTTTCAATCGATCGGTACGTTGAGGTGGACATTCAACCAAGTAGTCATTTTGAGTTTCATTCTGAGACTTTCAACGAAACAATTCAGCTTGACAGACATCAAAAGCTGGGAAAATGGACCGACTACCCAATGGGTGTTATTTGGGCAATTGAACAACTTGGATATAAGATCGATCCAGTGAGAATTAGCGTCACGTCAACACTTCCAATTGGTTCTGGATTATCTAGCTCTGCCGCCTTGGAAATCGCAGTAGCGTATGGTTTAAGGGAAGTATTCAAGCTTCCTATCGATAACATGAAGCTCGTTGAAGTCGGTGTCAAAGCAGAAAGAGAATTTGTCGGCGTTCGCTGTGGTATCATGGATCAGTTTACGGCTGTTTTCGGAAAGAAAGATCATGCCTTATTGATAGATACAATGAATATGTCCTTTGAGTACGTACCTTTAAACCTTGGTGAATATGAATTTGTATTGATAGATACCCAAGTTAAGCATGAACTTTCTTCATCAGAATACAACAAAAGGCGATCAGAATGCGAGACGGCCTTGAAAATAATTAAGAAGAAGTCCTTTAGAGAAGTGAAACATGAAGATCTTGAAGCATTGGATCCAATCTTAAAGCGGCGAGTTAGACATGTGCTTGACGAAAACGACCGTGTCCTTAGGGCAGTTAAAGCTCTTAAGGAAAATAGGTTCTATCTGCTAGGCGAGTTGCTTTATCAATCACATGCAAGTCTACGCGATCTCTACGAGGTATCCTCTGACGAGCTTGATTTCATAGTTGGTTTTTTGAAAGGCAGACTTGGTATCGTGGGCGCGAGAATGGTTGGCGGAGGATTCGGTGGAAGTGTGCTTGTTCTTGCAAGAAAAAATATCATTGACCAGGTATTCTTCGAGTTGGACTTGAACTATTTCAAAATGTTTATGAAGCATCCAAAACTAATAAAGATTCAAAGTTCAGATGGAGTGCAGCCTGCATCGGAAACTCACTCAAAATGACCAAACTGGAATATGTATTTACTAAATTCTAGACGCATTCAGAGCACGCCTCGAGCCTACTGATGAACTACTTTTGAAGATGGCTAACGAAGCAAAGCTGCCAACGGAAATGTTCACCGTTCGATGAAACATTTGATGGAAAAGAACGTTTTAGATCCTAGAGGTCCAAAGTTAATTTTACTTTTTTACTAGTAAGTCCAAATTTCCTTGATGGCTTTTTTGTTCCCTTATTTTTGATTTTAGACATAAAATGTCCACCCCGAGTTAGAGTTGAGGGTGAATCTAAAGTTATTAGTATGAAGTCTTGCTCTATAAAGTATTCGAATAGCAAAATGTTAATTTTTCTCCATCAGTTTAGTTCCTTAGGCATCTTTCGCCTTCAGAACTGAGTCATAGTAAATCCGGATTATCTTATTTCTATGTTAAAAAGATGGTGTTTGGGATGCAAGATTAAAGATATGAAACCGTCTTGACTCTCAGATCTTCAATTTAATGTCCAGCAATCTGTTTTGTCTTTTACTTTTTCTAACAGTTTTTTCCAACAGAATAGAGACTTATTTGTTTGAGTTGGGCATGATTTTTCAGATGATTTTTCCGCGTATTTTGACAGGCAAAACGGAACATCTTTACTTTGTAAAAATATCAAAGAAGATTTATTCCGTTCTGTATTTGTGAAAAAGCCTGTGGCCACAAAGGCGACGTATAGGTGAAATTTTTAGGTAGTCAAGCTGCTTACGTCCTTCACATCTATAAGTGTGGCCCAAGACTCTCAAAAAAGTTATAATCGATTGGTTGAATTCATTCACTTTGAAGCCAAGAATTTCCGCATACTTCCTGTCCCGAGAATAGCAAATTTCTTTTCCAAAACCTTTACATAAGGATTATTGCCATGCGTATAAATGCGATTCTGAACTTGTTTAAATGTGTACGTTGAAATCTGTTAAGTGACCTAGAATCGAAAGTGAGTGCTCCGTGAATTAGGACAACTGCAGGTTTGCGGCTCTATATCTATAAAGTATTCGAGCTATTTTTACATATGTGTTTCCTCATATCAGTTCTTTGGCAGCTTGTTGCACTGGGTATTTTTAATAGATAAATTGCTACAATGAAGAGATTATTACGTATACTTGTTCTATGCTCACCAACTTTTCATTCAAAGGTTCATTCAGAGCAACAGGTATTATCTGTCTTGGTTGGCGTTAGTAGAATCAGCTTACGCAACAATTGATTCATGAATTGGTAAAATGATTTTACACATGATATTGTTATCCAAAAACAAAATTCAATTTATACGAAAAAATCAATATTCTGTCTCTTCTCAGTTTATGGTCATAGTGATACTCACATGTCGTATAAATAAATCTT
>JBEPZZ010000109.1:0-3945 GCA_041640575.1 Pseudothermotoga sp.
CTGGTTTTCCACACAGGAACAGGTGCCCATGTCCAATCGTGCTTGCCCTTTGATGCACTTTCGACATATGGCTTACTTGCAACTGTTTCTATAAACATCGCTATCTTACCTTCACCAAACGGACCATCCAGGTAACCTCCCTGGACCAATGCGTATTTGTCCTTCAGGTCCAACATGAATTGCAAAACTTCTCGTGCTTCTTGACTGTTAATTTTTACCTGCCATTTTCCGTCTGGACCTTTTTCAAGTACTTTTCCACCGTTCAAAGCCAAGAAAACTTGGAAATGGTCAACGGTTGATCTGAACCCAAATCCAAACTGATCGATCGTTCCATCTCCGTTGAAATCTTCGGTCAAGATTATGGCTGCCTTCTTCAGCTCACCAATTGTTTCCGGTATTGTTACGCCAGCTAGAGTTAAAGCATCAGTGTTCACGTACAAAACATAAATACTTTTGTTGAACGGAAGTGCATAAACTTTGTCATTCCATGTACAGTTCAATCTCATAGGTTCCCATATGTCTTCCCATTCTGCCTTCGTCATACCTATAACAGCATCATTCAAAAAGCGGTTCAGTGGTTCAACTATACCTGAATAGATTAACTTCGCCGTCCAGTTGGAATATGCTTGTGAAATCGTTGGCAATCCGCCAGCTTGCGCCGCTGCAAGTAATTTTTGCTGAAGAGCTGAGTAGTTTCCGATGTAAACTGCTTCTACTTCAATGTTTGGATGCTGCTGATTGAAGTAGTTCACAATTTCTTGCAGTGTTTGCCCGTGCCCTCCGCCCATTGCATGCCAAAATGTGACTTTAACCTTTGCTAAACTCATTGTGACTAGCAAAACTGCAACAAGTACTACCAAAAACCTTCTCATATTAGCACCTCCTTTACATGGATTCCAATTTTAATTTTATCATTTGGTAAATCTTCTCAACTTTATCCCGCAAGTTTTTGAAATCACCGTCATTTACAATAACTGTACCCTCTTGGGGAATATCTTCTTGCAGCAGAAGTCGACGTTCTATCTCTGAATTGCTCATTCCCTTACGCCTCAAGCGTTCAACGATTATTTCATGAGGTGCTTTCACAATGACAATCAAGTCACACAGCTCGTCTAAACCTATCCTATGAAGAATCGCTGCGTCAATCACGACTAGACCTTTTAGATTTTCGAGAAGTTTCTGAATCTCAAGTTTCAAAGGAGGATGAACAATCGCTTCCAGCTTAAGCAATTTCAATCTGTCTGAAAAAACTATTGATGCAAGTTTCTTGCGATCAATTTTGCCGTTAACAATAATATCTTTTCCAAAATGCCTTACTAAAAGATTTTTGAGCTCTTCTTTTTCCAACAATTGATGAGCAACTTTATCCACATCTATTACAGTAGCACCAAGTTCAGAGAAAATTTGCGAAACGGTGGTTTTACCAGAACCAATCTTTCCTGTGATTCCAACAACAAACCTCAAAGAATTCTCTCACCCTTCTGCGCCAACGACCTACTGAGATTGTCCCATTCATCCTTTGTGACAACGATTAATGGTACTTCGTCTCCTATTTGCTTGTATAAGTCAGCAACCATTTTACCGATACCGTTACTTTGTTCGACTACCACAACATATACTTTTTCACCGAAGGGACTATCTGGATAAAAATAAATCGCTAGTGGATTAAAGATTTTCTGAATGTGCTCTTTCAATTTATCACAACCTTCTTTAATGGCTCAGGAAATTCAATTTGCTCATAGTTTTTCCTTCCCATCAATGAATAGGTTATTCGTTTTCCAAGTTCAACTCCCGGTTGGTCATAAGGGTCAATTTTTAACAATTGTCCCAAAAGAGCGGTTGCAAATTCATAGTACATAAAGAACTGCCCAATATCATATGCATTGATAGTTGGGAAAATAATACGCATGCTCGGTCGACCATTTGCTGCAAGGGATCTCTCGGTACCAATAAGTTCGCTCTTCAAAAGATCTGCCAGTTTCTTGCCACCAAGATAACCTATTTCTTCGTCGGTGTGAATTGATGGTACCAATATGTCTCTGTCAAACTTCTCGACCTCTATGAAAGTGATAGTCTTGTCGTCTGGACCTTCCATGTAAAGCTGAAGTTGAGAATGTTGATCAACAACACCAAGAGCCTTAACAGGAGTTAAACCTTCATGCACAACTTCGCCGGAGAGGGAAAACTTTTTGCCCAAGCTTTCTGCCCAAAGTTGTCTGAACCAGTCGGCAAGTGAGTACAACCGATTTGAATAAGGCATCATGACATTAATGGTTCTGCCCTTCTGTTTGTGAAGATAATGACAGAGTGCAATCATGGCTGCGGGATTTGATTCAACTCTTATGTCTGAACATTTTACATAAGCATCACGAGCACCATCAATTAAAGCCTTCACATCCACACCAATCGCGCTAGCTGGAAGCAAACCAACAGGAGAAAGCACGCTGAACCTTCCGCCAAGATCTGGTGGTATCTCTAGGGAAACTATTTTCTCTTCCGTTGCTAATCTTCTCAAAAATCCTTTTTTGGGATCAGTAACAAACACAAGGTGCTCAGATGGCTTTATACCTCTTATTTGCAACAATCCCCTTACTATCTGATAGTGAGCCAAGCATTCAGCTGTTGAGCCAGATTTTGAAATTACCACAAAAAGCGTTTCGCGTGGATCAATCTCGTCCAATACCGCTGCGGTCTGATCCGGGTCAACATTTTCCAAAAAGAAAATTCTAAGATAACCTTTCCTTTCTTGTTTGGACAAATAATTCCAATCTGGCGGCGTCAAAGCGTTAACTAGCGCAACAGCACCAAGACTTGAACCACCTATTCCTATCAATACCAAGTTGTTGAACGATAAAACCCATTGATTGATGTCTTCAATAGCATCCATCTGGCCTCTATCCAGAACGACTTTGACAAATCCAGGTCTACTTTTTACAACATCTTCCACAGCCTTTGCTAACAAAGGTTTTGCTTGATCGTATTCTTCTTCCAAAATCCCACCCTTTACATTTGGTTCAAACATGAAGCTGAAATCAAAGCGAAGCATATAACCTCACCCCTTAATATTTGAGAACAGTACGCACCTCGTAATTTTTCAACCTTTCTCTCGGGTTCAGATACGTTAACTCAATAAGAAAGCACATTGCAACAACCTCTCCACCAAGTTTTCTTATTAGCTTACCTATCGCTTCGGCCGTACCACCAGTGGCAAGAACATCATCAATTACTATCACCCGTTGATTTGGCTCTATAGCATCAGAATGAATCTGCAGTTCTGCAGTTCCATATTCAAGTTGATATTCAAAAGAAACCGTTTCGTAAGGCAGCTTTCCTGGCTTGCGAACAGGAATAAAACCTTTCCCAAGTTTATATGCAAGAGCTGACCCAAAAATAAAGCCACGGGCTTCGGGAGAAACTATACAATCAAATGACAAATCAGATAAAATGTTTGCCATTTCGTCTATTGCTGCTCGAAAGGCATGAGATGATTTCAAAAGGGGAGTAACATCTCTGAAGATAATCCCCTTCACTGGAAAGTCAGGAATGTCCCTTACAAATCTTTTTAGATCCATCCTCTGTCACCACCCTTTTTCAAAAGTCATACAGAAAAATTTTATCAAACCATGAAGTTAGTTTTCAACGAAAAGCGAAATTAACACTTGAGGGTGAGAAGGCTGACTCTAACAAGGAGAAAAGAAAACAAGTTACAGAAAAATAAAAATCGCGCGGAGATCCGCGCGACTATGCAACTGTTACTCTCTGTACTTTTCCTGCTTTCAAACACTTTGCACAAACCTTCATAGTCTTAATTGTGCCATTTTCTAGCTGTACACGAACTCTTTGAATATTTGGTCTAAACATTCTTGGAGTGTGTCTGTTAGAATGACTTACGTTCTTACCAGCTACAGGACCTTTTCCACATATCTCACATCTCTTTGACATCTT
>JBEPZZ010000110.1:0-3936 GCA_041640575.1 Pseudothermotoga sp.
GCTTTTCAATTGTACAGATCTCCTTCCTGTAATCACATCGAGGGTGGAATCTGCATCCAGCAGGGTATCTCGCTGGATGCGGTACAATTCCTTTTATAGATACAAGTTTTTCTCTTTTTGACTTTTCTTCATGAATCTTCGGTACTGAACCTAAAAGAGCTCGAGTATACGGATGAGCGGGGTTCTCAAAAATTTCAAACACATCCGCTTGCTCAATAACTTGGCCTGAGTACATCACAAGAACTTTATCACATATTTCAGCCACGATAGCCAAATTATGTGTTATGAGCAAAATGGCTGAACCAAACTTTTCCTTCAGTTCAACAATTAACTTAAGGATTTGAGCTTGAATCGTGACATCAAGTGCAGTTGTTGGTTCGTCAGCAATCAAAAGTCTAGGACTACAGGACAAAGCCATAGCTATCATTACACGCTGTCTCATACCACCCGATAGCTGATTTGGATAGTGTTTATATCTTCTTTCTGGCTCGGGGATCTTCACGTTTGCTAACATTTGAACTGCCTTTGCTTTTCTTTCATCTTTGACCAAATTACCATGAATTTCGTACATCTCTTCAATCTGCCAACCAATTGTGTAGACTGGATTCAAAGAAGTCATTGGCTCTTGAAATATCATTGAAATATACCTTCCTCGAATTTTGTAAAGTTCCTCTTTTGGAAGGCTTAAAATATCCAACCCATCAAACCATATATGCGAATCCTTTGAGACAAAGGCATTTTTCGGCAAAAGTCTTGTAATACTATACGCCGTTACAGTTTTCCCACAACCGGATTCGCCGACTATTCCCAGAATTTGTCCTTCATCGATCTCGAAAGAAACATCATCTACTGGGACTATCTTCCCCATGTTGGTTTTAAATCCAACTTCTAGATTCTCCACCCTCAGCAGCATTTAATTCACCTCAAGTTTCACTCACAAATTTTGGATCGAGCGCATCACGAAGTCCATCACCAAGGAAATTAACGCTTAGAACTGTTATAAAGATCATCAAACCCGGGAAGAAAACAAGCCACCAAGGTACATTGTCCGAATGACCAGGTGAAAGAATGTAATTCATAGATCGTTGAAGCATGTTACCCCAGGAAGGTGTCGGAGGCTGAATACCAAGACCTAAATAGCTCAAAGACGACTCAGCAAGTATCGAGTATGAAAGATTCAGTGTCGCAGAAACAATAGTTATAGGCATAACATTTGGTAAAATGTGTCTAAACAAAACCTTGGTCCTACTGGTTCCAACAACGCGAGCCGCCATGATATATTCGTTTTCACGTATGGACAAAACAACCCCTCTCACCAACCTTGCCACACCCATCCAGCCAAAAACAGAAAGGACAAGAATCGTATTAAATAGACCGGAACCAAAAATCATCGTAAGAACAAGCAATATCGGAAAAAGTGGTATCGAAAGCATAACATCCACAAATCTCATCAGTAACCTGTCAACGATCCCACCAAAATATCCGGACAGCAAACCTACAAATAACCCAATGCTAGTGGAAATCACAGCCGCCACAAAGCCAACAAACAATGAAATTCTTCCGCCATGCATGATTCTGACAAGCACATCTCTTCCAAGCTCATCTGTACCAAAAAGGTGGTCTTTTGATAGTGGTGGAACAAAAATTGCTGACAGATCGAACTCATCGTAAGCTTTTCTAATGAAAAATGGTCCAAGAAAACTTACCGCGGATACGACAATTAACATGATTAAGCCGAACAGTGCCAAACGATGTTTTAGAAACCTCTTTCTAACTAACTTCCAGTAACTCCCGATCGAGACGATCTCAGCATCTTTGAGTTCCTCTATCTCTTTTTTCATCAATAGCAAGCTCTCACACCGCCTTTCCTCCAAGTCTTATCCTCGGATCTGCCACCGCGTATAGTACGTCCGCTAAAAGGTTCGAGATCAACGTAATAACTGCAACAAACATCAGGCAGTTTATTGCCAAGTTATAGTCACTCGCCAAAACAGCCTCATAAATGAGTCTACCCATACCAGGCCATGAAAAGACGGTTTCAACAATCAATGCTCCTCCAAAAAAATAGGGAATATCAAGAGCAATGATTGTTATTATCGGTATCATAGCATTCCTCAAAGCATGTTTCAAGATTACTCGCTTTTCTTGAGCACCTTTAGAGTAAGCGGTTCTGATATAGTCTTGATCAAGTACTTCTAAAAGTGATGTCCTAATATACCTCACCCAGTAGGCAACCTGCACAAGTCCAAGTACTAATGCAGGTAGAGCTAAGTGCCGAATTCTGTCAACGAAAATGTTCCAACCACCAGTCACACCATGAGTTTGGACACCAGAGATGGGAAACCAACCCAGAAAGACAGCAAAAACAATAATAGCCATTAATGCAAACCAAAAGGTTGGTAAAGAAATACCGATGAAGGCGAGAACAGTGAAAAAGTAATCAAAAAACGAGTACTTTCTCACTGCTGAGTATATACCTATTGGAAAGGCCACGAAAAGTCCTATAAACCATGCCGTTATGGTAAGAAGAAGAGTGTTAGGGAGCCTTTTAAGTATCAAACCAAGAACTGGTTGTTTGTACATAGATGAAAAGCCAAGGTCACCTTTGAAAAAATTCGCAAGCCAGAAGCCATATCTTACTATCAATGGGTCATCCAAGTGGTAGTACTTTCTAAGCTGTGCAATTTTTTCAGGATCTCTAAGCACAGCCCGCGGATTTTCCAAGCGGCTTATCAGTAACGGATCCCCAGGCATTGCATTCAAAATGATAAAGATTATGAATGAAATGAAAAAGAATACTGGTATCAACTCAAGAATACGAATGATTAGATACTTTCTCAAAGCTCTACCTCCTATAAGGATTGAACATACTCCGCTGTCACCAAACCCGCTAAAAGCTGAATTGCCACTAAGTCTCTTATCGGAATAGCTTTATAATCTAGATTTTCTTCCAGCTGTGTTACTTTCTGCTTAAATCTATTTTCAACTTTCTCGAAAATTTCAAGCAACGACGACTGTTTAGACTTTTCCATAATCTCTTTTACAAACCTTCTCAGCATTCCTAGAATCAAACACTGATAAAACTGTGTCACCAACAGGTTGTCAAAAACTTCAGCGACGCTGGCTTTTCTTAAAAGTTGCGGTTCTGTCTCAATCCAATTTTTCTCAGCCTCAAGGTGTTTTGGAGCCAATTCAACATAGTTTTCTAATGCTTCGTAAAACGGCGAACTTTCGTTAGCTAGATCCTTGACCACTTGGAAAACAGAGTTGACAAACTCGTATTGGTTTACAGAATTCTCCCATGCTAATAATCGTGCTTCTTTTCTACTCATGTTTGACTCGGAGGAGTCTTCAATTCTTGGATCATAGTAATAAGGAACTTCACAAACAAGAGAGAAAGTGTTTGCACAACGTTTGGCATACTCATCGGAGCTTGCGCCGCTTTTTATTATTTGTGCCGGATCAATTTTAGAATGTTTCTCAAGATAATCATATTCTTCGGTGATCGGAGAGAGCCTGTAGATGGCCTGCGCAAGGGACTTGAGATATGGAGCCTCCGGCTCACCAAGTGCCATTGGAACATTGAACTTATGCGGAATGTTTTGATAATAATGATACAGCTGAGGTGCTTCTTCTGAAATGTAATAATAAACACCACCGAAACCTGCGTTATGAAGTGAATACATAAAGACTGGCTTTTTTTCTTCAATTAATTTCATCAGAACTTGTGTCTCAGGCAATGGATCATGAAAATGTAAAGTCTTGTAGTCAACTGGGAAAGTCCACTCAACTTGTCTATATCCCGGTGGTCTGTAAAAGTTAGCAGCGTATGATTCAATTGACCCAGGATTTGAAAACCATCCTTCGTTCAGCTTGGTTCCATCTGGATCAATGACCTTTATCAGATACCAAGTGTAATCAAAATTTAATCTCAGT
>JBEPZZ010000111.1:0-3928 GCA_041640575.1 Pseudothermotoga sp.
AGAAGATCCAGTTTATCCAGAATCAATACTAGTTGGTGCAGCTGATGCCTTATCGGCCGCAAGACCTGGCGCAAGACGCGAGACATTGGAAAATTACATAAGAAGAATCGTAAAGATGGAAAAAATAGCCATGAGTTTCAAAAATGTTGAAAAAGCCTATGCAATTCAAGCCGGAAGAGAAGTGAGGGTTATCGTCGAACCAGAAAAAGTTGACGATGCGGAAGCTGAAAAAATGGCTTATGAAATTGCTAGAAAGATAGAGGAAGAGGTTGAATATCCTGGAGTTTTGAAAGTAGTCGTAATAAGAGAAAGACGTTCAGTCGCGTATGCAAAATAAACTAAGCTTGTAATAAATCAAGGGGGCAAAAGCCCCCTTGATTTTTATTCTAAAACTCCCATGTACACAGGTACTATTGTCGTACCATTTGGAAATACATAGTTGAAATGGCTTGTTAATTGTTGATCGATTGTAACGCTGAGCCCGTACATATTGTTTAGATACCACACATCTCCGAAGCAAGCGTAAATCTCATACGTACCAGGTTCGATACCAACAAAACATACTTCACCATCTAGATTTGATTTACCATAATAAACTGGAACAGTTGAACTCTGTGGATACATGGTTACATAAACTTCAGGTGCAAAATAATAATTCTCATCGATTTTCACGTAGAATTTCAGAGTAACGTTCGCACCAATCTCAGTTGGAAGCTGGGTTGTTAAGGCTTTTTGGGCATTTACCCTTCCCCATCCGCTGTCATGATCAAAACCTTGCGCCATAATGTCATCAGCGGTTTGTGCAATATGCTTTCTAATCTGATAAGGAGTGTAGTTTTTCCCTTCATTGATAAGTTTTTCAACTAACAATGCGATCACGCCAGATACATGTGGAGTTGCCATGGAGGTTCCACCATAGAATGCATATTTTCCACCTTGAGAATCAATCAAATCGTAACCCGAATCGCCAGCTGCAATTGTAGAAAGTATCGTGAAATCACCAGGTGCTGCCACAGTTATCCATCTTCCTCTAGTTGAAAAGTAAGTGATTCCATCAGTAGCAGTACTTGCCGCAACGTTTATCACTCCAGGATAGCAAGATGGATAGTGAATTTCATCAACATGACTGTTTCCAGCTGAAGCTACAAAAATTCCGTTATAATCACGCATAATCATAGCAATTACTTCAGCAAGTGTTATTGAATATCCCTTTCCGCCCCAGCTGTTTGAAAAGATCTTTGCACCATTTTGTGCCGCCCAGAAGAAACCACTAGCAACAAGATCGTCACCGATATAACCTGGATCAAATATGACTATGGGCATAATCTTGGCATTTGGTGCAACACCTACAATACCTATATTGTTATCTTTTGCAGCTATCGTTCCAGCAACGTGTGTACCATGACTTCCACCAAAGACGTTGTAGCCATCCGGCAGCAAAAGCTCATCAGTTTTTGGCCTGTATCCTGTGACAAGTTGACCTGCCAAATCTGGATGGGTTCCATCGACACCAGTATCAACAACTGCAACTATTATTCCTGCACCTGTGTATCCAAGGTTCCATGCCTCTGGAGCTTTAACCTTTCTTGCTCCCCACAGCCAGTTGTAAAATTCATCATCATTTGGATTAACGGCTGAAGTCTGAGATTTAATCTTTAAGGACTCCATGTCAACTGAATCTATGAGTTTCTTCCAATCATCGTTTTTCAAAGGCTCAATGAGATATCTTTGATAGCTGGGTTCAAAATACGCGAATTTGCCTCTAAGTTCTTTGGACGACATTAACTTTTCTTTTACTTGAGAAATCATTTCCTCAAAACTTTTAGTTGTCTCAAAGCTAATCGCATTGATCTTATCAAGATGTACCCTAACTTTTGCATCAGGATCTATCGACTTGACAAGTTCTATTGCATCTTGCTCGCTTTCTTTATAACCAACAATCAAAACGTTGGGCATTATCTCAGCTGTTTTATCATAGTTGATCATTTTTTCAACTTCGCTGCTAGTATTAGCATTGTTTGGCGATTTGAACATACATGCTGAGACTAAAAAGCTTAAAAGAACTAGTATCGCTAACAACTTTTTCATCCCACTTCACCTCCTTTCAATTACCAGAGCCAGTTGTGAATCTGTTGAAAACATCTGGTTCATTTCTCCAGCGGTCAAAGCCATAGCCATAATCTATGGTAACTGAAACCCAACTACTGCTGCCACTCGTGTAGAAGGCGGCTGCCAAATCAAGTCCCCACTCGTAAGTTTTGAATTTTTCTAATTTCTCAACAGATTCTACTGAGCCATTAGGTCTTATTACAAGCCAATAACCATCTTCCCAAGCTAACTCAACTTCGTTCGGACCAGATGTTGCTATTGTCTCATCATTAAAAACATGTTGCTCGCTAACAGCTGTGTCGTATATCCAAGGCGAACCCATGTAGACAAATGTTATTTCATCATCTTCAAGTTCTTGACCACCTAAATGCGGCGTGCTTTCGCAATCTCTCCAGTCAACTGGTTTCCACTTAAAGGTCGGAGTTAAGGAAACATTTACCTCGTTGTCAGCTGGTGAGATCAACTTAATTTTGAACAAATCAAGTGGAACAACTTCAATTGTTACTCCGTTACTTTCTGTTCCATCTCTATAAAGAGTCGTCACTTTGTAGATATATCTTCTGCCTGCCTCTAAACCATAACCTGGGTCGATGAATTGATATTTTGGTGAACCTAACTCTGTAGTATATGAACGACTTCTTCCTAGATATTGCCATGTTTCCCCACCATCATCAGATCGATAAACATTGTAACCCGCCCAGCCAGTCGGTGTAATATAATCCCAATAAAGCCTCAGGAACATGTTTGTGTCTGGTATTTTATGCTCTGGGAAGAATGATTCCAAATCATTAACGCCAAGAATCCTTTGCAGAGATTCTTTAATTGGTCTTGGAAGTGAATAATATTGTACGTTTGCATCACTTGTCCAACCTCTGTAAAGGAGACCTGTAGGTTCAACAACAGTTACAGGTCCAGCGTATTGATACTGAACATCCAGATAGAATATGTAATGCATCCTTGTGTCATTAAAGGTATAAAGAACAACATGAAGTGGAATAACTTTTCCTGTGAAACCTCTAAGAATAAGTGGACTAAGAGTCATTTCATCGTCTGGTATTGTAACAGAAGCATCACGTGCAACAGCACCGGGAACATAATTGACTCCAGCATAGGCAAGGTTTATCACTTTACCATTTTTCTCCTTGACTTTTACAGTTATAATATCGGTCGTCACAGGTTGTGTAATATCTATTACTGTGCTTGCCCAGTAGTAATCATAGAACGTGAATTCGACATCTAAAAGCTCGTCATTATCAGTCATTGCTCTTCTACAAAGTGCCTGGATGCTTGGGATTAAGACTGGATCATAATTGTAGATAGCACTTGTTGCTTTGTTTCCAGCTGTCATGTATATGTCGTATCTCCCATCAGGTAAATAGCCAAAAAACATTCCATCTTCGTTCGTCACACCACTAAGCACTACATTTCCGTTTTGCTTGACTGTTACACTCACATTGTCTGCAGCTTTACCAGTTGAAAACTCTAGAACATTTAGCTTCCAGAAGTTTGCAGCTATCGAGAAGCTGTAAATCTCTGTTTGGGCAGTTCGCCCATCACTTGATGTAGCTATCACTTGCCAAAAATATTCTCCAGGTTCGAGTCCCTCGATTGTGTAAGAACCACTAATTTGGCTTTTTGTTCCAGAAATTGTCGCTATTTTTTCCAAGTTATCTGGGGAATCTCCAAAATACAAGTCAAAAATCCAGTTTGCTCCCCTAGGATCTTCAAATGACCAAGTTAGTGTGACGTTTGCTGATCCATCTTCGTTTGCAACAGCTGGGACGTTTTCAGCGTTAGCATAAAGATCGGAAGAGCACAC
>JBEPZZ010000112.1:0-3911 GCA_041640575.1 Pseudothermotoga sp.
CAACCATGAAGTTTTGCAGTAGCTAAGGTTTTATCCTTTTTTCCATCCTTATGTGCATGAAACTGGCTTCTTCAAAAGGTGCACCTACTCTTTCGTAACCAATCTTTTCGTAGAATCCTGCGACAGTCAACTGAGAATTCAAAACCAACTTTTTTGCCCCTTGCTTAGTTAAGAACTCTTCAATTTTCTTCATGATAATTTTTCCATAACCGAGGCCTCTGTAGTCTTTCAAGACAGCGACTCTTTCAATTTTGTAAGTATCTTGCTCAATCTTCCGTGCCCTTGCTGTTGCAATTGGATTTGAAAAGTGCTTCAAAAGAAAGTGCAATGCTTCAGGATCTTTACCATCAACATCAACGTTTTTACTTATGTTTTGTTCGCAAACAAAGACTTTCTCGCGAATTTTCAAACAGTGTTCAAAATCATTGGAATTGAACTCTAACACATCAAACTGCATTTGTTCATCGTAAGCCCTTTTCATCCTGTTCAAAGCTTCGCTTAAGACGTCCATTGACGTTGCAAAATTCAACCTCACAAAGTTGGGATCTCCAAAATCTCTACCGTTATTTAAATACACTCTTGCTTTCTCAAGGAAAAATTTCTGAGGGTTAGCTAGGTTCATTTTCGAGCAGTTGATCCATAGAAGATAGGTTCCTTCAGGCACTGTGCAATCCAAAAGCGGCATCTCTCTTCTTATAAATTCAACAGCGTAATCTCTGTTTTCTTCAAGTGTTTTGAGCAGTTTTTCTAACCAATCATCACATTCTTTGTATGCAGCTTTTAAAGCTTCCATTCCAAAAATATTTGCCACATTAAGTTCGAAACTATTCAAAATAGATTTGTAGGAGTTTCTCAAATATTTGTTCCTAATTATCCCGTAAGAGTTTGTTAAACCTGGTATGTTGAACGTTTTACCTGGTGAATTGAGAACGATAATTTTTTCATACTCATAGTTCAAAAGACTTATGAATTTATATTTCGAATAAACAAGATCAGCATGTATTTCATCACTGATGATCACAATATTATGCTTTCTTGCCAATTCGACTAGTTTTTCCAATTCTTCGTGTTTCCAAACTCTTCCCACAGGATTGTGTGGATTGGAAAAAATTATCATCTTGGTTCGCTCATCTATTTTGCTCTCTAAATCTTCTAGGTCCATAACGTAAAAATTATCGATTTTCTTCAGCCTATTTTCTACAATTCTTCGTCCATTCTCGGATACGACATGGAAAAACGGAGGATAAACAGGAGGTTGAATCACGATTTTATCTCCAGGTTGTGTCAAAGAGTTGACAAGAAAAGCTAACATCGGTACAACACCAGGTCCATCGACAATCCACTCTCTGAGTATGGTAACGCCGTATCTTCGTGAATACCAATCGATGATTGCTTGGTAATATTCGTCATCTCTAAAGCTATAGCCGAAAACAGGATGTTCCACTCTTTTTCTCAATCTTTCAACTAGCAAGGGGCAACAGGCAAAATCCATATCCGCAACCCACAAAGGCAGAACATCTTCACCATAGAGTTTTGCTATCATATCCCATTTCACCGATGATGTATGCCTTCTATCTACCATCTTCTCATTCCTTTCAGCACGGTTCATAACTTTTATTGTGCTAAAAATATCTTTTCTCTAGAAAGATGATACACAAAGTCTTGCTCAATTTGAAACAGCACAGGTTCTCATCGATGCAAAAAATTGTGAAATACTTTCAACATTTCAACTGTTGTTCTCGCGTTGGATTTAAGTTTCTCGTCACTAAAGAATAATTCTTTTCGTATATGCAATGAAAAAATGATCTTTTCACATCTAATTTTTCGAAATGCTGCAAGATCATTAAGCGCATTGGAACATAAGTTGTGCTCTTTAGTTGGTTAAACGTTGTTTACGTTTTGGTTCCAGTATAGAGTTTTAATTAACTAACATTTGACTTTTTTCAATTTTTCTAAGCCAACGCTTGGTAAATAATCGTTAAACCACTTACCAAGATGGGTCAGGTTTTTTGTTTAATATATACATTTGTATACTATATAGTTGGACGGCCGTCCGGGGGAGTAAAAACAAAGGAGGTGAACGGATGAAACAATTAAGGATCATTTACAACACTGGTGAGGTTAACGAAAATGGCAGACCAGTCACAAGAAGAAACGCGTTGGTCGTGTCTGACGATGCAACTTCCGAAAACTGTGAGCAGATAGTTATGCTCTTAGATTCACTCACCAAATACGTTGCGCAAGAAGGATATATGGTCGTAACAACTCAAATTTATTGAAGGATCATAACCAATTTAGTTTATTAATGAAAGGGGGTAAATGATGAAAAGACTGCTTCTTGATTTTGTCAACACTGCAGATGGTAAGAGAAGGAGAATAGTTGTTCCAGAGCCAAAGGATGACTTAACAGCAGAGTTCGTAGGACAAGTTATGGATTCTTTGATTCAGCAAAAAGCACTTCCATCAGGCTTTGTGAAAGACAGAGCAGCGATAGTCGAAACCAACACCGATGAGTTCTTCAACTTGCTCTAGAAGGTGATACTGTGACAGCACTTGAAACACTCAGTCTTATAGGCAAACTGGTATACCTTGGAATTTTTTTAGTCGAAAGACCAAAAGATGGTGAAAACAAAAAAGCAGAAGTAAAAGAAATGGTTTATTCAATCCTCAAAACTTACGATATAAAACTTCCCATTCCAGAGCCCATATTTGGTTTCATGCTAGACTTTGCGATCAACAAAATCGTAGAGAGACTAAACCAAACAGTTTGGAGGAAGGCCGCATGAGGAGGGAGCAATCTCCCTCCTCTTTGCAGGAGGCATTAGAATGTTTTTCACCGTTTCTCTATAAGCTTGCGAAAGACACCTGGGATAGATACAGATACAAAATTATTTCTTACCAAGACCTTTTGCAAAGTATTTATTATTTGTTTATCTACGCTTATCTAACTTACGATCCAGAAAAGGGAACTTTCAAAGCCTACATGACAACCGTAGTAAAACAAAAGCTGAAGAACATGCTTGATGGAGCAAATCCACCTTGGTGTAAAGAAAACCCGTTTACTTTTCTAAGTTGCAGAAAAATTGAATATGTACTTTGTGAAGATGAAAACGCTTTGGACTTTTTATCTAAGTAATCCCCCACATTCGTGGGGGTTATTTTTATTTCATCCGTTTGAAAACATAGATTTGCCTTGGACCAATCTGTACAACTTCACCAATCTTTACTGACCAATTCGGATTTTCGTAGTGAAAATAAAATGTTTCTCCATTCTTCCTAGGTTCAGCGAAAAATACACACGTATATTCTGACTCGAAGGTGTATTGATTTACGTTTTTAAAGTGCATGTTTAGCATATAAACAATCTCCTCATCCTCATATTTTCTTCTTAACACGTAGAAATTTTTGGAATCTTTCAAAATTTCCAAATTTCCGAAGGCAATTGATGAAAATTTCTTTCTTAAACCTGCCAGAGCCTTAAAAAATTCTAAAAAGCTTCCATTCACATTTTCCTGTTCTTCCACCGACACACCGTCATATGCATCATCGAATATTGCTCCATCACTACTCGCACTTGATTCAGTTATTCCAAACTTTTCATAATAACGCTGCGTCCAATACGCATAACCAAGCTTGAAATCACCGTTTTCCTTCATGTTTGCGTACCATTGCATCGGTTCACGAACAGTTAAATCATAGACTGGTTCTGACCATTTTAAACCTCTCATTGCGAGTTCATTTCCGTAGTATATTGTCGGCATACCATCCATGGCTAAAACTAGCGCATACAAAAGCCCATACTGCAACTTCGCAAGTTCTTTGTTAGATTTGTAAAAACCTTCGATAACACTGTAAATTCTATCCATATCGTGGTTATCTAAGAAAGGAAAATTGTAAATTTTGAAATCAGG
>JBEPZZ010000113.1:0-3738 GCA_041640575.1 Pseudothermotoga sp.
AAAACTTGCCTACTGGGCCTTAGTAAAACCAGAACTTTTGCCAGCAACACCAAAAGAAGGAAGTGTCGTTCCTGGTGAAGCAATTATAGCTGGAACAATGGACGATTCATTCTTGCAATCACCACCCATTAAGATAGTTGTTGATGGAAATGACAAGCTTGTGGCAAGAGTTATCTGGAGTGAGGATAAACTCTATGTTTATGCCGATGTTTACGATGCAACGCGAAATCCTGATAAAGACGGTGTAGCTATCTTTCTTGATCCGAACAATTTCAAAGCCCCATTCTTTCATGACAAAGCATCTTATGTGGTCTTTTGGTACAACAGGGAAATTGAAAAAAGCCCAAACATTGAGGTTGAAAGATTCCTAGGTCCCGCTTATAGAAGGTATTCAATTGAAGCTGCAATATCACTACCTGGTGTTAAATTCTCCCGTGATCAGCTGATAGGTTTCGACATAGCCGTAATCGATGATGGCAAAATCTACAGCTGGTCTGATACAACTAATCAACAAAAATTTGCCACACTCAGTTATGCTACTTTAAAGCTGGAAGGAATTAAAACAGGAAAAGCTTTGTACGGCAAACCTGTCATAGACGGTGAAATCGATAGTATATGGAACAAAGCCGAGGAACTTGTAACCGAAACAGTGGTTGCAGGGTCTTTGCAAAATGCTACAGCAAAGGTCAAGGTGCTTTGGGATGAAGAATACCTGTACGTACTTGCAATAATCAGAGATCCTGTTTTGAATAAAGACAACTCCAACGCTTGGGAACAAGACTCATTTGAAATATTTATCAGTGAAACCAACCATAAAACACCACCGTACCGTGACGGAGATGGCCAGTTCAGGGTGAACTTTGACAATCAACAATCTTTCGGTACTGGTGCAAGTTCTGCAAGATTTATTACAGCAACCAAGGTTATCGAAGGTGGCTACATCGTTGAAGCAGCTATCAAATGGGCTGTAATCAAACCAGCAGCCGGCATGACAATAGGTTTTGATTTCCAAGTGAACGATGCAAACGCCCAAGGACGAAGAGTAGGAATACTCAAATGGTGCGATCCAACAGACAATACCTGGCAAAACATGTCAAAGGTTGGAAATTTGATACTTCAAAAATGAGCAGCTTTGAACAATGAAGAGGGGAGCAGTTGCTCCCCTTCTTTCATGTTTTCTGAAAGATTCTTTCGTATATGCTTGCAACTAATTTTTGATAGGTTAAATTTGAAAGCACTTCCACATTCCTCGGCTTTGGCAAACTCACTGAAAAATCCTGAATAATCTTCGCTGGTCTGTTGGAAAGTAAAATAACTCTATCTGCCAAAAACACGGCCTCTTCCACACTGTGTGTAACAAATAAAGCCGTGACTTTTTCTTTTTCCAAAAACTCGGAAAAGTAAACCTGCAAATTTCTTCTATTTTGGGCATCCAGCGATACAAATGGTTCATCGGCAAGCAATAATTTTGAACCACTTACCAACGCCCTTGCCAGTGAAAGTCTTTGCCGCATTCCACCAGAAAGCTGATATACATGTTTAAAAGCCCATTCTTGCAATCCAACTTTTTCCAAGTATTGTGCTGCAATCTGCCTTGCATCTTTTTTCGAGACACCTTTTAAGAACAATGGCAAAGCGACGTTGTCTAAACAGTTCAGCCAATCAAAAAGTGAATCAACCTGTGGCATATAGCCTATATCTTCACTGCTTACCTCTATTTTCCCAGTGTAAGGAACAAGACCTAATATGGCTTTGAGCAAGGTTGTTTTTCCACATCCAGAAGGTCCAACGATGGCCACTATTTCTCCACTCGTTACAGCAAGGTCTATTTTTTCAACGGCAAGTAGCCCGTTGTACGATACAGCAAGATTTTCAACTTTCAGGGCAAGAATTCGTTTGTAAAGGCTTTCTCTATCTCCAATTCTCCGATCAACCCGTTGTCTTTCATCCACTCGTAGAACCTCCTCCAAACCTTTGGATCTTGATATCCCCATTTTGGTGCATCCTCGATGTACTTTGCTGAAAGGTATTTCTGCGACTCTATCACAAGTTTTTCATCGAGCTCAGGTGCATATTTGAGCAAAATTTTTGCCGATTCGATTGGATTTTCAACAGCGTAAAGATATCCTTTTTTCACGGCTCTTAAAAACTTTCTTACCAGATCCGGAGCTTCTTTTATTATCTTCTCGCTTGTTATGATAACAGGTGTGTAGTAGTCAAAGACCTCATCAATATCTTTCATATAGATAAAATCAATTTCTACTCCTTGAACTTTTGCTCCTATCACAGACCATCCGTAGAAAACCCATTGGAAATCAAATACCTTTTGCTTCAGGCCAGTAACAAAATCAAGTTGACCAACGTCCTGAACTTTTATCTTGGCAGGATCTATCCCGTATTTCTTTGCTATCGTCCGTATAACTGCTTCTTCCAGCTCAGTTCCCCAACCTCCGTAAACTTTTCCTTCCCAATCTTTTGGTGAGTTCATAGTTCCTTTGAGCCAAGCAAATCCGCTCGTATTATGTTGAACAATTGAGGCAATTGAAACTATTGGCAAACCTTCGGCCCTTGCATATGTCACGTATTCTTGAAAACTTACACCAAATTCGCCATTCCCAATGGCGACAAGTTGTTCGGTACTAAGTTTCATCGGCTGGACTATTGAAACTTCTAAACCTTCTTCCTTGAAGAATCCTTTTTCAAGTGCGACATAAAGGCCAGTATGGTTTGTGTTAGGATACCAATCTAGCACAAGTGTTATCTTTTGAGCAAGAGTCATTACTGTGAGAAAAACAAAGACAGACACCAAAAGTTTTTTCATCTTCCTGCACCTCCTTCACTTCTATACGCCCATGGAGCGATCATCTTTGAAAGTCTGTCAACCAAGAAAAACCAAGCAAGAGTTATGATTATTGTTAGGACAACAACGATGAAAACTCTATCGACTCGAAAACTGTTCAAAGCTCTGATTGTGTAGATTCCAAGCCCAGCTTGAGCACCCATCCATTCAGCTAAAATAGCTGCCGTAAAAGCATAAGTCACGGCAATCTTCATTCCGGAAAAGATATGTGGTAGAGTGTGGAAAATGTACAAAAACCTAAGTCTTTGATACCAGTTTGCCTTGTAGGCTTTCAGAAGCTCGACTTTTTGTGGATCTACGGTTTTGAGTGCTTCGTAAGTATTAATGGATATTGGGAAGAAGCACAAAAAGGCTACTGTTCCAATTTTTGCAGCTATCCCAAAACCAAACCAGATTACTATCAAAGGTGCTACGACGGTTATTGGTACGGTTTGGGTTATCACAATCAGTGGAAGAAGAACTCTTGCAACAATTTTAACAAGATACATCAGTATCGCAGAAAGAATGCCAATTCCAAGCGCCAAGAGAAAACCACTGACAGCTTCATAAAGAGTCACGCTGAGATGATTCATTATCACAGACTTTTGAACCGAAAACTCTTTAACGATTTGTGTTGGCTTTGGGAGAATATAACTTGGCAAAGGAGCATATTGCCAAAGTAGAATCAAAACTATTGCCAAAATCACCTCAACGATAATGCTTGATTTTTTCATCAATGGTTACACCTTCTTTTTTCATGTCAAAAGATGCTTGAAGTATAAATCTTTCGCAATCATCTCTCATCTCAATCCCGATTTTCTTAATCAGTTCAACGATTTCTTCGAATTCGCCTTCAACCGTCGTTTCACTTGGGCCAACAAGATGTTTTAAACCGGATT
>JBEPZZ010000114.1:0-3724 GCA_041640575.1 Pseudothermotoga sp.
GAATCTCCAAAATACAAGTCAAAAATCCAGTTTGCTCCCCTAGGATCTTCAAATGACCAAGTTAGTGTGACGTTTGCTGATCCATCTTCGTTTGCAACAGCTGGGACGTTTTCAGCGTTAGCATAAGGACCAGTACCAACAATCTCAACTCTAGCAGATGGACCAAGACAACTTGCCAGAACTAAAACCACGACTAAAAGAACAGAAACCCAAAGAGCCCTTTTCAAGAACAACACCCCCTTTAGGAAATTTATGTGGATAATATTATACACCCTATTAATGTATTATACACTGCATTTGAACAATTAAGCAATACGGCCAGCAAACAAAATAAATATTTCAAGTTTCAACATATACATAATAATATTCAATTTTCATAAGAAATAAAAAAGCAAGCTGTCACACCCTTTTCTCTTTTCAGTGAAATAAAGTGCGAACGTGGCAAGATTACGTTAAAGGCAACGTATAAGCAGTTAAAATTCGAAACAAGCTGTCAGCATTTTACCTATTTTTAGGACTTCATCTTTTGAACAATTTCCACGAAAGCCTTAAAAAGTGGATGCGGATCGCCAACCTTTGATTTGAACTCCGGATGATATTGGATGCCAATGAAATACGGATGATCTTCAAGCTCAACTGCTTCAATAAATTGTGAAACCGCACTTATTTTAAGTTTATAGCCATCTTCTCCTGGGTACTTGAAGAAATGCTTGCACTGTTCGTAATTTACCTCGTAGCGATGCCTATGTCTTTCACTCACTTTGGTCATTCCGTAAATTTCGTAAAGTTTTGTGTTAGGTAGAACATTCATTTCCTGAGCACCGAGTCTCATTGTTCCGCCTAATTTCATGATTTTTTTCTGCTCTTCCATCATTGTAACCACAGGATATGGCGTGTTAAGATCAAACTCAGTTGAGTTTGCACCTTTCAAACCTGCCACATTTCTTGCAAATTCCACGACCATAAGTTGCATGCCAAGGCAGATTCCGAGTAATGGTTTTTTATGTTCCCTGGCAAATTGAATTGCCTTGATCTTACCTTCTATTCCTCTTTTTCCAAACCCGCCAGGAATGATCAACCCGTCAAATTGGTCTAGAACGGCACAAACCTCCCCGTAATTCATTTCCTCCAACCCTTCAGCGTCAATGGTTGTGGGTTTTGAAGCACCAGAAAGAAGAATCGATTCGACTATGCTTTTGTACGCATCATCAGTTCCAAGATATTTTGCAACCAAGCCTATTTTCAATGGTTTGAAGACCTTGGGGTAATCCCAGCTAAAGTTTTCTCTTGGAAGAACGATATTCAACCTTGAGGCAACTTTCTTGTGAAGTTCATGGTTGTAAAGCGTTTCAACAATTGAATAAACATTTGAGACATCAGGAAGATTTATAACCATGTCTTGTGGTACTCCACCAAACAATGCAACTTTCTTTAGGCTTTCTCCGTTGATTGGAGACTCGCTTCGTACAACTATTAAGTCTGGATTTATTCCCGATCGGCGTAAAAGCTGTACAGACTGTTGAGTTGGTTTTGTTTTGAACTCTCCAGAAACTTTCAAGTACGGTACATAGGTAACATGGACAAACATGAAATTTTCCCGTGTTTTTTCCAAGGCAAACTGTCGAACACTCTCTAAGAATATCTCACTTTCTATGTCTCCAACTGTTCCGCCTATTTCTATGACGTTCAGTTCGCCATCAAGTGCCTCTATTTTCTTCTTGATCTCTCCTGTAACATGTGGAACTATTTGTACCGTCGAACCAAGGTAACTTCCTTCTCTTTCCTTTTGAACAACCAGTGAGTAAATTTGCCCTGCAGTCAAGTTGTTCGTTCTTTTCATATTTTCACCTAAGAATCTTTCGTAATGCCCAAGATCAAGATCTGCTTCGTAACCATCTTCGGTGACGAAGACTTCCCCATGCTGATTTGGATTCATTGTCCCGGCATCAACGTTCAAATATGGATCAATTTTCAAAACGTTTATCTTCAAACCGCATTCTTTGAGCAATCTTGCAAGAGAAGCAGAAAAGATCCCTTTTCCAACTCCGCTAAGCACTCCACCAGTGACGACGATGAATTTCTTCACAAAATTCCACCTCTTCATATTAGTTTTGCAAGTTCGACCTCACCCACACTTTTTAAAAATTCCACCAAATCTTCTTTGGTTGGAGAAGCACTTGATGTGCCTTGCTTTGTGACAGTAATTGCTGAAGCTGCAACTGCAAGCTTTAATGTTTGCCTTGAATCTAGCTTTTTCAGTTTTCCGTATATGTAGGCGGCATTTAGAGCATCACCAGCACCGGTGGTGTCCACAACTTGAACTTGATAAGCATCTTGATGATACGAAGCTTTCTGGGTAAACAAGGTTGCTCCCTTATCTCCGCGCTTGACAAGCACTTCCTCTGCCCCAAGGGAAATCAATTTCTTTGCTGCTTTTTCAATCTGCGTTTCCTTAGTCATTCTTAAAAGTTCCACTTCATTTGGTGCTATTGTGTCGGCATAGCTGATAAGATCAAGTGCACCATCACCTGGGAAACCGGCAGGATCGACAAAAACATATTTTCCATTTCTCTTTGACATAGTTATTACCTCTCGAACAGTTTCCACTGGCAAGCCAAATTGAATAAACACCGCAGAAACTGCGTCAAGAAACGTCCAATCAATCAACTCTGGACTGAAATTCGCGTTGGCACCAAGAACATGAAACATTGTATTCACACCTTGCGAGTCAACAATAACAAAGGTCTTACCTGTCTGATTGTTCGAGTTTTTAAGCATAGAAATGTCCACACCATATTTCTCAAGCTTTTTAGCTATGTTCTGAGCAAGATTATCGTTGCCAATACAAGCTGCCAAGGCTGGTTTTAACCCAAGTTTAGCCAAAGCTACAGCAGTGTTTGCACCTTTACCTCCAATGTCAACCAAAGTTTGATTGCAAAGATGGTTCTCACCAATCCTTACTTTATCAATGTAGAGAAATGTGTCTAAGTTAACCTTTCCAAAAACCGCTATCTGATACATTCTTTCAACCCCTTTACTCTGATCTAAAGTAACATCTCCTGCCAAATTAATTTCGCAAACCAAACAAGATCTTCTTCAATTCTTATATCACATAAATGATCAAGGCCAGTCTCGCCTTTGTTTATTATCACGAGCTTTGCACCAGATCTCTTAGCCAAAACCGGAAAATTAGCGGCCGGATAAACCAATAAAGAACTTCCCATTACAACCATTAAATCACACTTGGACGAATAATACTCGGCCATTTCAACAGCTTTCCACGGAAGATTTTCACCAAAAAAGACAATATCCGGTCTCACTAGCCCATTACAAGTGCACCTCGGCAAGTTTGTCTTCTCAAGTTCCCCGCTTACCCATTTGTGGTCATAGACTTTACCGCATCTATCACATCGAAAACAGTAAATCGTTCCATGCAACTCAATCACATTCTTGCTACCAGCCTTCTGATGAAGTCCGTCAATATTCTGAGTTATAATTGCCTTAACGTAACCAGCTTGCTCTAACTTTGCAAGTAGTTTGTGAGTGATGTTTGGTTCCGCATCAATCATTGGAAGCAATGCCTGCTTACAAAAAGAGTAGAATGAAATCGGGTCGGCGTAGAAATACTCAATATCAAAAATTTCCTGAGGGTATTTTGAGTAAAGTCCAGTAGGACTTCTGAAATCTGGTATTCCACTAGGCGTGCTTACACCAGCTCCAGTTA
>JBEPZZ010000115.1:0-3574 GCA_041640575.1 Pseudothermotoga sp.
GAAAACATCTTGTTGGAATGTTTCTTCAGGTAGTTCAAACATTATTTGATTTGATTATATCCAATCTAGACAATCTCGACAAATTCAAAGATATTGAAGAAATAGAAGTATATGGTAACCAAATTCAAGAAAAAATCGAAGATATCGTAGTTGATCTAAATGGCTTGAAAACAAAAGCAAGACAAACTCTGTTGGAGAACTTGCAGCATTTTAAGTACATTCCAGAAGAAATTGTTGGTAGAATATTATCGATGAATGGGTTAAATGCGGAAGAATGGGCAGAAGTTGTTTTTCAGTCACTTTTGAGTTACAAGAAAACCAAGGATAAGAACATCGTGTTGAATCTACTGCCATTTTATTTTGCAAGAGTAGCAGGTTTTGTTGAAGAAACTTTGGACATGACGACTGAGCAGGCTGATAAGCTCATAGATAAACAACTCGAAGTGTTTGAAACGAAGAAAAAAGACTTTGCGCAGAGGTGGTTAAGCTGATACTAGACCAAATCCTTTCTATTTATGATGGACTGAGTAGAACTGAAAAAAAAGTTGCAAGCTATGTTCTTGAAAAGCCGGATGATGTTATTCATTACTCCATCACGGAGTTTTCAAGAATAATCCAAGTCAGTGAAACATCGATCTTCAGGTTCGTCAGAAAGTTGGGGTTCGAAGGATACCAAGATTTCAAGATTGAGCTCACAAAACAAATAAGTGGCACGAAGATTCCAGAATACTCTAAATCCGCATCGTTGAACGAATACATATTGGAACTAAAGTCTTTGGTGGAAAGATTAGGGACAACTTTGGACGAAAAAACCTTGGATAAAATCACAGATTGGGTGATCTCTTCAAGGAAGGTCATCTTCTTTGGTGTCGGATTGTCCGCGGTAGCTGCTGAATATGGAAGCTTGTTGCTTTCGGTTTTAGGAATACCAGCCTTTTGTTACAATGACCCACATATGCAAGTCACTGTGGCTACAGGATTAAATGAACATGATTTAGTGATTTCAGTTAGTCACAGCGGTAACATCCGAGATACTGTGAAATCAACGCAAGTTGCTAAAGATGTTGGAGCAAAAACCGTAGCTGTAACGGCCGGAATGAATTCGGCGTTGTCAAAAGTTGCAGATATTACAGTTTATAGCCCAGTTACTCGGTTTGAAAAGTATGAATTTTTAAGAGGCAATCTTGGTGAAATAGCTGTAATAGAAATAATTTTCAGAATGGTGTTGAATAAAATCTTCTCCTCGAAAAAGGAACATCTGGAAGAACTTTCGTTAGTTTTGAAACCAAAACGATACGAGGAGGAGCAATGATGAAAATAGGTCTATTTCACTTTAGAGCAGGTTTTACAGATGGTGTCTCACTTGAAATGGAGAAGTTTAAAAAGGTCCTTCAAGAGATGGGACATTCTGTTATTTACGTTGCTGGAGATCTCGATAAAGTAGAAGGCATACAGATAAACTCACTTAGCATGGGAAATTCGAAAAATTCTTGGCTTCACAAAAATGCATTTGAGAACCTACAAGTTTCCGAGAACAAATTCATAGAGGCTTTCTACGAATATGCTGGAGAAATTGAGTCAGAGCTTGAGAAGAAAGTTCCTGCACTGGATTTAATCTTTGTCAATAACATTTTCTCGCTCGGTTTTAACATGGCCGCAGCTGTGGCAATTTTTAATTTCGCAAGCAAAAGAAAGCTTAAAATTGTTGCTCACAATCATGACTTTTACTGGGAAAGGCCAAGATATTCAACCCCAACCTTTGATTTTGTGAAAGAAATATTGGAAAAGTACTTTCCACCTAAGGAAATTGATTTAAATCTCACAATAAATCGGATTGCACAACAAGAATTACTCAAAAGAAAAGGTATTAGTTCAATGGTTGTTCCTAATTTTTTCGATTTCGAACAACAACCTTGGGTTGTTGATCATTACAACAAAGATCTGAGAGATGCACTTGGAATAAGCAAAGATAGTTTGTTCGTACTTCATGCTACTAGAATTGTTCCAAGAAAAGCTATCGAGATTGCCATGGATTTTACAGCGCAACTTCAAAGAACAATAGATAGAGAAGTTGCTTTCGTTATTGCCAACTTCTACGAGCATGAATCGATAGATTATTACGAGAAATTGCTTGAAAAGGCAAAATCTATGCCTTTTAAAACTTATTTTGCCTTTGAATTGGTGAGAGCTGATAGGTTCGTAGGCGACAAGAAATACTATTCTCTTTGGGATATGTACGCAAACTGCGATCTTGTTACCTATACATCTTTGGCTGAAGGATGGGGTAACCAGCTTATTGAAGCTGTCTTTGCGAAAAAGCCGCTTGTTGTCTTTGAATACACAGTTTACAAAACCGATATAGCTCCTCTTGGTTTTGAGTTTTTCTCGCTTGGGGATGAAGCTTTCATAGATACTGATGGTTTTTGGAAAGTTCCTGAGCAAAGATTAATCAACGCGGCAGAAAATGTGAAGCAAGTTTTATCAAATCAAACTGAACTAAAACGAATCGTTGAGAAAAATTTCGAAATTGGGAGTAAAAATTTATCGCTTCAAAACCTCAGGAATCATCTGAATCTGATTTTCCAAAAATTATAAACCTAGAGGCAGGTTTTTTACGACGAGCTTTCTTGATTAGCAAAACAGAAAGATATACTAAAAGTGAAAAAATCAAGCCAAAAGCTGCACCAGTCATATCGATTATCACGTCATCCAAAGATGAGCCACGATGGTAAAACCTTTGGTTGTACTCATCTAAAACTGCGATCAGCGTTGGCAGGCTGATTCCAAATACAATTGCCGAAAATAACTTTTTATTGTACACCAAGCCAAAGAAAAAGCACACTATCCCGAGGATAAAGTAAAGTCCAAAATGTGCAGTCTTTCTGACAAGATCTCCAGTGGTAGGATGTTTGTCAGGAAACCAAGCTTTCTCTACAAAATTTCGAAGTCGAACGTAAAGCTCTGTCTTTGTGAAATCCAAAGTGTTGTCAAGTTTCTTGAGAAAATTGTACACAAAGCTAGCTTGCCTTTCAGAAGTTACTGGCAGCTGAGAAGAGAAATAAAAAATCAAAGCCACCCAAAAGACCACAGCAACAATTATCGATATCAGCAAAACCGTGCGCATCTTTTGCCCTCCAAGTCGTTCTTCTCTCTTTTAGACCGTACATATGATATAATAAAAATTGAAAACAAGTGAATATTCAAAACGGGGGAGCTCCTAATCCGGGGCTGAGAGGAAGATGGAAATCTTCGACCCTTAGAACCTGATCCGGGTAATGCCGGCGAAGGGAGTTTAAAGATAAAAAACCTGCCGGCTTGGCAGGTTTTCTTTTTAAGGAGGGAGTGTTGTGGCGAAGGTTACATGCTCAATTAAATTCTTACCTCTTGTTGTGAGCGATACAGCAAGTGTTTATGCGCTTGTCGATGAAGCCATTAGAATCATCAAAGAATCCGGTTTAAAACATCTTGTTGGCCCAAGTGAAACGACGGTTGAAGGCGAATTCGAAGAAATCGTTGAACTGATTAAGAAAATCGGGATTGAGATGAGAGATGATTGCGAAAGATTTATACTTCA
>JBEPZZ010000116.1:0-3517 GCA_041640575.1 Pseudothermotoga sp.
CTTCTATTGGGAAAATACCTACCATCTGCATAGTAACCTCCTAAATATAAAATTAAAAATACTTTTATGTTATTATTCATTAGAATAAGTATTATTAATTCATAATAAACCTCCTTTAAACAAATAAACATTGCTTGCAGATGCTCTTTTTGAAAAGCCACCACTTGCAACAATCGCTTGAACAACTGTTGTTTTCTCACTTAGTGTGACGATCCCTGGATTATTAACTTCTCCAAGAACATAAGCAATGTTTTGTGGTATTCCAACAACTTTTACCACATCTCCAGGTCTTACAACAAACCCACGGGTTTTTTCAAAGTCAGTTATATCGATTTCGTAGCTTTGAGTTTCTCGAATAAGTTGAACTGTTCTATATGCCCTACTAACGTTGAGCTTCGTAAGAATTTCATACAAGCTTGTCATACCACGTTGTGGATCAATATAAATCAAACTTGGCTTTGCATCTTGATCTATTACATAGACAAAATTTTCCAAATCTCGTTCAAATATCAAAACCATATTATTTGAAAGTTCAAAGTTTGTCTGCTCGTTCCATTCTACGGTTTTGAAGGAATTGTTTTCGAAAATTTGAATCTTTCTGCTCACACCAGCTGGAATTCCACCAAGCTTGGCAATGAGAGTTTTCAGATCAAACGGTTCAGAGAAAGTGAATCTAAACAAACCATTTTGTACGCCATTTCCGAATACATAAACTTGGTTAGGTTCTCTGTAAGTTACGTACACAAAATCACCGTTTTTAAGCTCACAGTTAACCTTAGATTGGGCAACGTCAAAAGCATCAAATGTTTGGATGACCTTTCCATTCCTGATTAAAATCACCTTGTCTGACGTATAGTATTCGGTCGGGTTTACTAACAAACCACCAACTTTCCCGAATAAGGTAAAAAGATCTGCTGTTTCGAAATAATCAAACTCCACCATTCCAGTTTTCGGGACGAAACCAGAAACGATTACAAAAACAGGTTTTTTGAGGACTATGTTTATCAAACTGCCTTTGCTGATTTCAACATCAGATGATGGATCAACTTGCTTGCCATTGATTTGAATTGACTCGATTCTTCTAAAATCACTCAAGCCGATTTTTGCAAAGATTCTCTGAAGAGTTAACTGTTCGTTGTAATCAAAGGTAACGTAAGATGCAAAATCTCCAACAACGTATACAGCATTTGCAATACTCGAGCGAACTATGATTGTGTCCTGTGATTTTAGGTCTACATCGTTTTCTTTAAATATGAGCTGCTGAGGAGTTCTTTGGGCAAAGACTTTTCCATCTCTCAAAAGTACTATAGCTTCAATAGCTTCTGGTTCGGATATGCCAAGAGATCTAAACAAGTAAGACAAAGTTCGTGGTTCTTTGTAACTTAGGGTTCTAGCACCATTTCCAACGGGTCCTATAATTGTTACCGTAAACGGTTCGTAAGATATATAAACAGTATCTGCCAAGCTCAGTTGAAAGTCACCATTTCCGAATAGTATATCTTTGACGTTAATTTTCTTCTTATTATTTATTATCGCTATACCTTCATTTTCAACTTCTTCATTGAAAAGTCCAATCTTTAAGAGCAAGGTTTGAAGATTTTTAGGTTCATCGGGTTCTAGCGTGATTTTGCCAGTTTGCTTGGCAAAACCTTGCACGTAAACATAAAATTCCTCGTATTTTTTGACCTCTACAATCGAGCCGATTTGTATTGGCACGCTGCTTGCGACATCCAAAATGGATAAATCAAAAGCTTGCTTTTCACCGGTTGGAAGCGTGATTACAATTGATTCAACGTATTTTTTATCCACTATTCCTTCGGCTTTAGCAAGCAAGTTTGATAAATTCATATTCTCCTCTGGCGCAAAATTTTTTTGTCCAGGTGATCTTACATAACCTACTATGTAAGCATATCTGTCTTCTCTTTGAGGAATATACAAATGCGCACCTGGTGAAAGAGGATAATCTTTCAAACCAGCAGCTACTTCTCGAAGATCGACCGTGAATATTTGTCCATCGATTGAAAGCTTGGCTGCTTCAATAACTGCTGTTTCACGACTTAGTGGACCTATCTTTGTAAGCAGGCTTCTTAAGGTCAAGCTTGGCGTGTACGGTTCAAACAAGCTATATGCCCCAGTAACCTGTACAAATTGAGGATAAATCAAAGGTGGCAAATGAACTATGTCACCTTCACGAAGAACTAAATCCTTTTCGATTTTACCGTCATAAAATAAATCAAGAAGGTTGAAAAGCATAACTTTGCCGTCTCTTATAACTTTGACTTTTGTAAAATCAATAGGACTATCCTTTGAAATTTCCATATGTGTAATCAACTCCGAAAGCGTTACTTGCGGTTTGAAGGATATGTCAAATGGTTTGTTGAGAGCACCCTGGATAAAAATGTACATAGGGGCATATTCGACCACGTAAACAGTTAGAGTAAAGTCACGAAGATATTTCGCAACATGCTGCTCAAGCTCTCTTTTGATTTGCTCAACAGTTTTACCAGCCACCGGATAGTTCCCAAGATATGGATAAGGTATGGTTCCATCCCAAAGGACTTTTACAGTCTTACTAAAAGTGGTGTTTTCAGGATATATTTCAATGGCCAAAGTATCTCCTACACGAACGCTGTAGCAAAATCCAATCAGCGCAAAGAAAATAGATACTAAGATTGTTAGTGATCGTTTACCCACCTTATTCACCCCTATTTTTCGACTAGATTCAATTTTTTCCCACTGATGGTTTTACAAAAATCACTTGACTTTGTTACGAGTTTCGTCAAACGCTTTTAGTAGCCAGATGTACCAGAAATATCTTACCAAAAAATATGATATTACTACCTCTTACAAAGCCATAAGCGGTTCAATAAAAGCATTTTGAAAAAGTCATCGTGATTAATTCTATTAATTTTAACCATTCACAACAATCCATTGCGTCAGTAGGACTGTGCCTGATCATGAGATAAGCTTCTTATGAATAACTTCTTGTCTAGATCTATTTTGTTCAGGATGTAGTTGAAAATAGTTCTTCCAATTCCTTAACTTCCTACTCAAAAATCTATTGTTTTGATACTTTTAAAGATGTTTCTCAGCAGATACTTCACCTTGAAAAATCCCAAGAATCTCCACACTTTTTAATCTCATGAATATCAATATGACGTCTATTGTTTTTAGCATCTGAGGGTAAGTCCATACTCATCTTTTATCGTCTTCACATCGATCTTTTTAGGCACAAAATACAGAACTCTTTCTGTCAACTCAGCAGTATGCTACAAAGAATGCTCTTTTACAAACATCTCTCTTTGTCTCTACCCTATTTTTGCTCGTTCTTCCAAGTCTTCGTACAGAAACTTTACGACCTCCGCCAAAGTGTTTGGATCTTTCTGACAGTATAGCTATTCCGTATTTGTTTTCTTTGACCAAATCTGCCACTCCAGCGAAATCTGCAACTACTACCGGAACTCCACAAGCCAATGTTTCCACAACCTTCAGAAAGAATAGTTCTGTTCCACCCCTT
>JBEPZZ010000117.1:0-3445 GCA_041640575.1 Pseudothermotoga sp.
CCAGAAATGTTCAATTTGCTGGAACAGATGTGATAATGTTCAGTACAGCCAAAGAGGAAGAAAAGCGGGCTGCTTGGGAATTCATGAAATTCCTCGTTTCGTCTGAGATCACTGCATATTGGGCTGTGAAAACAGGATATTTGCCGGTCAGAAAGAGTGCAACACAAACTGCAGTTTGGAAGAAATATCTAACAGAAGATCCAAGAGCTGAGGTACCACTGGTACAGCTAGAACACGGAGTATTTGATCCACAGATTGGTGTATGGGCAGAAATTAGAACTATACTTAACAACATGGTCAGTGATGTTTTGTTTGGTAAAAAGACCATAGATGAAGGGCTTGCAATAGCAGAACAGCAAATAATAAAAGAGCTTCAAAAAGAGGGAATGTAATCTTAGGGCGGCAAAAGCCGCCCTTTCTAGCTGTAGGAGGTGTTCTAGTGAGGGGAGATCGTTTTGGTACACATCGAGTAATCGAGCCAAAAGGAAAATTACCTCAACCGGCATGGAAGCTTGATAATGATACATCTAAACTTTATGACAACGAAATGCTTATAGACGTTATTCGTTTAAACATTGACTCGGCTTCTTTCACGCAGATAAAGAGCGAAGTTGGTGAGAACGAGCAAAAGGTTGCTGACAAAATAATGCAGATAGTTAAAGAACGAGGGAAAATGCATAATCCTGTCACTGGTTCGGGTGGTATGCTTATTGGTAGGGTAAAGAAGATCGGAAAAGATTTGCAAGTTGATGTAAAAGAAGGGGACAAGATAGCGACTTTAGTTTCTCTAAGTCTTACACCTTTGAACATAAAGAGAATTGTTAGTGTTCATCTTGACAAAGATCAAGTAGATGTGGAAGGTGAAGCCATTCTTTTCGAGTCTGGTGTTTTCGCCAAACTTCCGGAAGATATGCCCGAATCTGTCGCCCTCGCAATTTTGGATGTTGCAGGTGCACCCATTCAGGCAGCAAGGTTGGTTTCCCCATCGGACAGTGTTTTGATAATTGGTGCCGGTGGAAAATCAGGTGTTCTTTGTACTTACGTTGCTAAGAAATATGTTGGATCAACTGGAAAGGTTTATGCTCTGGTTCATTCTGAGAAATCAGTTCCTGTTCTCAAAGAACTTGGTGTTGCCGATGAAATATTTGTTGCTGATGCTCAGAATGCTGTTGATACGTATCGAAAATTCTATGAACTTTCAAATGGAGAACTTGCTGATGTAGTTATAAATGTTGTAAATGTTCCAGATACCGAGATGACTTCAATACTATGTGCAAAGGAAAGAGGAAAGATTTACTTTTTCTCTATGGCAACAAGTTTCACAAAAGCTGCACTAGGGGCCGAAGGCATAGGAAAAGATGTTGACATGATAATTGGCAATGGTTATGCAAAAGATCATGCGGAATTTGCTCTAGGCATAGTTAGGGAAAATCCAAAATTGTACAAACTCTTTGTAGAGAAGTATGGATGAGGTGAAAAAATGAAACATCTTGATGACTTTACTGTTGATTACTTGGCAATTGATGAGGGGTCAAATAAATTCCTTGAACTTTTGAAAAAGTTTGAATCAGAAACTAATAAAACTTTCTCTCTTGGGAATAACTCGTGCTTTGGGAGACTTCATGTTAGTGTTTACACAGTGCAAGAGAATGAAAAACCTACTTTGCTCTTGTGGGTTCTGTTGCATGGTGACGAGGCATTTGATGCTTTGATCGAAAATGGTGTGAATTTTGGTGAAACTGATCTTCTTCGGAAACTGGACTTTATTAGAGTATTCAAAGATGTGAGGGCTTCACTAATTTCAGCAGATGAAGTCGATTCAGATTTTCCTATGATAATTAATGGTGTTGATAGCGTTATATGTTTTGTGAATTTTGAAGATGTCAGAGCAATGAATAGGAATGAGCTGTCAAAGGTAATTGTGAAGGAATACGTGAGAAGAGTTTTCGGAATCGATAAAGAATTCACAGTCAGAACTGATGACATGTCTGTTTTCTAAAATCTGTTGGTGCTATAATTTTATCGACTCGGAGGCGTGTCCGAACAGGCTAAGGAGCCGGTCTCGAAAATCGGTGGGCTGTTGAAGCCCTTGTGGGTTCGAGTCCCACCGCCTCCGCCAATTTGGGGTGATTCACTTGAAAGTTATTGATCGAATTGATTGGATGAAGGAAATTTCAGAATCTATTAGAAGAGAAAAGACCATAGGGTTTGTCCCAACGATGGGATATCTGCATGAAGGACATTTATCTCTTGTTAGAAGATCCATGCAAGAAAATGATGTAACGGTGGTAAGCATCTTTGTAAATCCGACTCAGTTTGGACCAAACGAAGATTATGCGAGTTATCCAAGGGATTTGAAAAGAGATCTAAGCATGTTAGAAAGAGAAGGTGTCGATTATGTATTTGTTCCAACCGTTGAAGAGATGTACCCAGATGGATATTCTACCTTTGTGATTGAGGAAAATCTTTCAAAACATCTTTGCGGTAAATCAAGGCCTAGTCACTTTAAAGGTGTTTGTACTGTTGTAATGAAACTTTTCAACATTGTAAAACCTCACAGGGCATATTTCGGTCAGAAAGATGCTCAGCAATTTCGAGTCATAAGAAAGATGGTTCAAGATCTCAATATGGACGTTGAAGTTATCGAATGCCCGATAGTTCGGGAAAAAGATGGCTTAGCAATGAGCTCAAGAAATGTGTATCTTTCCGCTGAAGAGAGGACACATGCTGTAGCACTAAACAAGGCTTTGAAAATAGCAGAGAACTTGTATAAAGCTGGTGAGAGAAATAGCTCTAGAATCAAGGAGAAAATGCTTGAGTATCTTTCCAGCTTCGATAAAGTAAAAATAGATTACGTAGAAATAGTTGATGAACAAACCTTAGAGCCAGTTGATAAGATTGATAAAAAAGTCATAGTGGCTTTAGCTGCTTGGGTAGGTAAAGCACGCCTAATTGACAACACGATTCTAGGGGAATAACAACTTTGATACTGGATATATTTATAGTTGCTTTTTTACTTTCGTTGGTTTTGAAAAAGAGGGTTAATTACCTTCACGAACTGAAGATTAAGTTAATATATCTTTTCCCAGTTCCTTTTGTGTTGCAGATGCTTCCATGGTTAGATCGACAATTTCTCATGGTGGCTTCTTACTCTATACTCTTTTTAATTTTCACTCTTAACTGGTCGATAAAAGGTTTCAAATTTATAGCTCTTGGTTCACTTTTGAACGCTTTCGTAATAATCTTAAACAATGGAAAAATGCCTGTTTATGAACCTTTTGCAAAATGGTTAGCGTTGGAACCTTCTATCAAGCATACTCTCTTTCCTCACTTCGAAGTAAAATTAGTCCTCGGTGATTGGATACCTATGATTTTACCATGGGGGAGGAAATTTCTAATAAGTCCAGGAGATATTTTGATCTACATAGGAGTATTTGTGTTCTTT
>JBEPZZ010000118.1:0-3415 GCA_041640575.1 Pseudothermotoga sp.
TTGTGTCGTGATGATTTATCATTTAGCTTTTTAGAACAATTATGTGGTCTTTTTAGAATAATCATAAACACTACATTTTTTAACTTGACAAATATCATTTCTTCATACATACTAAAATTAGATAATCCCGACAAAGGAGGTATATATTATGAGGAAAATTCTTTTATTGGGCGCGGTGATTTTGCTGACAATTGTTGGACTTTCTGTACCAACCCTGGATAACTTTGATATCAAAAAGTTCAATGGTGAATATGCACTTATAAGCCTTAAAACCCTCAATGAGACACCAAATTACGTCTCCGTTGAGGGTATTGTGTATGCATTTGAGTCTAATAAGAAATTTCTTACAAGCAAAGAAGCCGATCCTAAAAAACTGACAGATGAAAACTTTGTTGGAATTCTTGCCATTACAATTGATGAGCTTGCAACTTACAACGGTAAGAATGCACCAGCATTAGTTGCAGTCAATGGGATAGTCTACGATGTCTCTCAGTCAAAGCTATGGAGAACGGGTACTCACCAGAACCGTCATAATGCTGGTCAAGATCTGACCCACGATATTGTCAAACTCTCCCCACATGGTGTAAGAAAGCTAGAAGGCTTTGATCCTTTCGCAGTCTTGGTCTTCACTCCTGAGCAGCTTGCAAAATTCAATGGGAAAGCTCAATCAAAATCTTATGTAGCGACACTCGGTGTTGTTTACGATATGAGCCAATCTGCGACAGTTAAAGACGGAGTGCATTACGCATACCCCATGGGTACTGAGCTAACTTATGAAATATTCCAAAGGCCCGGCCATGTTGCGCTGCTTGAAAGACCTCACATTTATGCGATTGGTTTACTTGTTTTTGATGAAAAGAATTTATCCATGTACGATGGCAAAAAGGTTAAAGCAGTTGTTAGAGCTGGTGAGGTGTTCAAATCCTTCATAATGGTTGGAAATAAAGTCTTCGATGTCACGACAATCGCAGACTGGAGACAAAGACTTGAACTTGACGAATCTGCAGAAGCTGGAAAGGATTACACAACACAGTTTGAGTGCGAGCTTGGAGCATCTTGTACACACGATCATCCAGAAATCGAGGTTCTTAAAGATGTCCCTGTTGTTGGATACAAAATTTGGTAGATTACAACATGGCAAGCTACAAAATATTCGCTTGGATAAGTGTTGTACTGCTGTTTTATAATTTTTCACTCTTTCCATTGAGACGGATTTTTAGAAAAAGCAAAAGAGCCGCTAAGTTTTTAAAGTATGGATCAATAATTCACAGGTATACTGGTGTTGCTTTGTTAATAACAGGTATAACTCACGGATATCTGGCTTTAAGAGGTCTTTATTGGCACACCGGGCTGCTCTTGTGGCTCGGTGTGCTGCTCTTATTCGTCTATTATTTGCTTAGAAAATTTCTAAAAAGACGATGGCTAGTTTTGCATAGATACACTGACTTTTTCGTAATCTTTCTTTTCTTTCTTCACTTCTTCTTCCCGTGGATTTTCTAAAAATTGTGGCAGAATATATTAAGGGGAAAATCTGTGTGGTTTAAAGATGAAAAGATGGCGAACCGATTTAAACTTGGTGCTTCTGTTCTTTGGGTTGTGACTGTCATCTTAGCAGTACTGCTCTACATTGGTTCTAGCTACGAAATTGAAAATACCGACCGGATATTTGTCTTTGTCATACTAATACCACTTGTCGCTCAAGCGATCGCTTTAACAATTCAGTTCAAATCTTACTCACAAGGTATTTTTATAAGTGATTACGAATTAATCTTACCTGTTGTTAGACAGCACAAAATTGATGCAACAAAGCTTAAGAAAGTAGAGATTATCGATAAAAGTGGAGAATCTAGTGGAAAGCACCTCTTGAAGTTTCACGTCGAAGGAAAATTGTCACCTTATACAGTGATTTTTTCTTCATCCAACATTAGGCAAGAAATAATCGAAACCTTACAAGGTTTCTTTAAACAGCTTCCAATTGAGGATAAAAGACGAAGGAAAAAGAAAACTGACTTAGATCACTTTACATAACTGTACGCATTCATGATTTTGTTAGCCTGAAGTAAGTGTTTTCCAACGTATTGACCACAATTACTTCCTATTTGGTTTTCTTCAAGCTCCCCAACGCTTAGAATTACCTCAAAACCAGCCTTCCTAACTTCTTCCACAAACTCCCTGTGAGTTATAGGAAGGCCTGTTTTGACATCAACATCTGATTCTACGCCGTTTGCAATCGAACTATAGGTTGGATTAACCGGGGTTATTTTGACAAGAAATTTTGCCGGATCAAAGTTATTGACAATTGCTTTTGCATTCACAATATAATTTTTGGCAAGGGCAAAATTCAGGGTTATCTTTCTGTCTTTTTCTTGAACAAATCTTTCGCCGTACTCTGCAATTTTCTTTACTGACCATTTTCGAACCGGTATGATTGAATCACGCTGTGTTTCATCAGTAGAATGAATCGAAAATTGAAGCTGAAATCTACCAATATAATGCTTATTTTTCACTTCAATTAGCTCTTCAAAGAATTTTTCACAACCTAATGGTGCTATCGTAGAAATTGATGGAATCAAATTTTCAAAATGAGAAATTCTCTCTAAAACATCTAAAACACTTTCGTTGAAGGCTGGTTCACCAACCCTGGCAAACTGGATCTTGAATTTCTTGGTTTCCACCTTCTTGGATGGGAAGTAATATTCTATCAAGAAATTTATCTGTTCCAAAATATCCTCGACCGTTAACTTGCCTTTGTAATAACCACCGGCATCGCACATAACGCATTTCACAGGACATCCCTCAAGGCTGGAAACTATAATCACCCATTTTTCACTTTTATTCAATGGTGGCTGAGTTGACTGAACAAATTCAACCAGTTTTCCAGAACTTGTTTCACCTACAAAAACCGTAGCTAGATCATCTTTTCCATATTTTGCCAATATTTTCAAGTTTAACTCACCTCCGAAACAATACGCATAGCCGTTTCAATAGCGTTTCCAATTGCTATACTCATCTGCCTAAATCCACCACGCGCATCTCCCACTATGTATAACTCTGCCGTTTGTTCTTCAACAAAACCAATATTTGGCACTCTTCCAATGCTTATCAAAAGGGCATCAAATTTGTATTCACGCTTGTTCGTGTGAATTATCAACCCTGGCTCAACTTGCTGAATTTCCTCTTCTTCCAGATAAATTATGCCAAAGTTTTTCGCATAGTCTACGAGCCTTGGAAGAGCTTTTATTCGTTTTGTACGATTGAAAATACAAACGTGTTTGACACCTTTTTGTTTTGCCTTCAAAGCTGAATCGAACGCTACATCACCCGCACCATACACGGCAAGTGAGTTTATACTATCTCGCAAAAATCTATATTCGTACACAACGTTAGGAGCAACTTCAAATCGAGTAATTCTAAC
>JBEPZZ010000119.1:0-3312 GCA_041640575.1 Pseudothermotoga sp.
TAACGTCATTAGATATACTACCAGTTGTAAATAGTGTGCTTACAACAATAATTACAATCCGCTCAATCATGAAATAATAGGAGGTTTTAGTGTGAATCACGAAAACATCGAAGTTGAATTGAGCTTAAGTGAAATATTCAGAATACTTTGGAAACGCAGAAAAATTATTGTTTTGGTTTTCGCTATAGGGATTGTTACTGTATTAATTTACCTTTTGTTTTTTCATAAAGCTCAATTCGAATCATATGCAACAATTAAGATCCCAACCTCATCTCGTAGTGGGGTTAGTCTTCCATCGGCGCTACAGGGACTTGGTGGCTTGGTGGGGCTTCCAGACACAACAAGCGCAATATCTGACCAAATAGCCTTGTTGAAAAGTAGACGAGTGATAGAAGCAGCCATAGTAGATTCAGGTTTGTATCAGTATTACCTAAAGAAAATAGGAAATAAGCAAAAACAAAATTTCACACCAGCTCACTTGACAAATTTTGCATTGAAACAACTTAAGATTGAGATTCTTGAGAAAAATTCTAACATTTTGAAAGTTTCTTTCATCCATGATGTACCAGAACTTGCATACAAGTTTGTCAAAACACTTGTGGATAACTTTGTTCAAGTTTCTGCTGAACTTACAAAGGATCAAAATGTTGCAATGAAAGAGTACATCGAAGCTGTTTTACCAACAATTGAGAATGAATTGACGCAACTTGAAATATCACTTTCAAAATTTATGAGGCAAAACAATTCTTACAATCCCACCGAGGAAGGAAAGTTACTTCTTAACTTATACATAAATCTTGAACAAAACCTAGCTGAAACGTCAACCTCCTTGGAATCGGTAAAAGCTGAAGTAAACTTCACAAAGCAAAAACTTCGGGAAATGGATCCAAAGATAAATTTGCCAGAAAACATTTCAAGCCCTGTTATAGACCAATTGAAAAGTCAGCTTGCTTTGGCTGAGGTGGAACTTCAGGTTCTTAGAGAGAAATTCAACGAAAATGCTAAAGAAGTACAAACCCAAAAGGCTCGAGTGAAAGAAATTGAAAACAAGCTCAAGGAAGAAATAACAAAAATGCTCTCAGCACGTGTCACAACCGGTAATTTACTTTATGATTCGTTACTTCGGAATTTGATTGAAGCTACTGCTCAGCTTGAAACACTTCAGATAACTTACAACGCTCTTGAGTCAAGAAAAAAAGCCTTGGAACAAAGATTGTCTCAGCTTCCTGAGTTTGAGCAACAGTTAGTGAGGTTGAAATTGGAATATCAGATAAAACAGTCGACCTATGCCATGTTAAAGCAAAAGCTTGCAGAAGTAAACCTTACACTTTCAGGTTATAGCACATTTGTTCCCATCGTTGTAGACGAGCCGATCGTCCCATTTCAGCCATCAGGCCTGGGTAAAAAGATAATCCTTGCAATTGGCTTTGTGGCTGCTTTATTTGTGGCAATTCTAGCTGGATTCTTAAGAGAAATGACAGATAAATATATTCGTGATGAGTTTGACTTAAAAGCTTATAAGAATCTTCATATTATCGATGCGCAGAAACCAAACGAACTAGCAATACTTATTGGTAAGGATCTTGCAGCTGGCAAAAAGAAATTTATACTCGCTTCCTTAGACAATCTGAATTTTGATTTCTTGGCAGAGAAATTAATGTTCATTTTGGGCGATAAGCTCAAAGTTGTCGAAGAATTTTCAAATGTTTCTTCGGAAAATTCGGAGCCTTTACTGATTAAGACTTCAAATTTGTTGAATAGAAGCATTTTGATTGAAAATTTAGTTGATTCAAGTGTACTTTTAGTTCTTTGGCGGGGCAAGTCAAAAAAGAAAGACCTTGAAAAGTTTATTGAACTAACAAGTGGTCTTTGCACACTTTCTGGTTTAATACTAATCTGACAACTACTTATGAAACTGGATGACAACGGAAAGTAAAAGCTTACTAACATCAGATAGGTAACATTTAAAAGCAGTAGCTGAACATCAAGATCTTTACGTGCTTGCATTTACGATAAGCCAATGGAAAAAGCCCCTTTTTAAGAATAGAAAGAGAGGCATACTTTTTGGACGCGCTGACTTGTCGAGGTGCATCCACATATTAGTCGTCACCTTTTCAAGTTTAATGTGTTACCAATCTTTTGCATGCTATTAATCTATGAATTGCTTTCATCAGTACATGGAAATGATATTTTTGTACTGCCATTGGCTATTTTGGTGGGATTTCTTTTAGTTTGGCATGCCAAGCAAAGACGATGTCATTTTCACTTAGAACATGATTGAACTTAGTTGGATCAAATAACGACCAAAGGCCATGCTTTCCGTAAAACTAAAGAAGCCATCCTGCCAGGAAATTTTCCACTGAATGTTTCAAAAATGTTCGATAAATCTCAAACTTTTAGTGAACACACGTTATTAGTGTTTTTAGCAATAGTTATAAAGATATCCAATAAAGTCCTCACAGCAGTCGGTAGGGTGAGAAGTATACTACTCTTTTACGCTGTTAAAGATGTTCGCTTTTACTCAAGCAATAACGCTTGTTGGATCTAGGAACATCTAGATCGTTCAGAACTAGCCCCATACTTAGAGGCAGAGTTTTTGCTGATAGGTTATATCACCGAACGTTACACGTAGTGAGTGATATCCCACAATTATAGCCCAGAGAGATATCATCGCTGAATATTGATGCGAAAAATGCAAGACTAGAAAGTTACTATAAGTTTGCTCATTGCGAAATGAAAGGAATCAAAGAAGAATTTCTTGATCGTCTTAAACTTGTAGCTCAAGACTCTATAGAGCGAATGATCAAATTTGCAAATATGCGGACGATTGTTATCCTATTGAGTAGGAGCTTGATTCTTCCCTCATTAATGTACAGGTTAAAAAGCCAAACTATCCTCACGTTACTGCTTTTAGTTACGGCAGGCCTGACAAAATGCAGACTTCCAAATGTCTAGCAAGTAGCAGAAAAACTAGGAATTCAGTGAAAATTTGTGCTCTATTCTCATGAGCTTTAGTGAGAATGCTGCCGCTCAACTGGATATTCAGAATACGCAAAAAGATCGGACAATCTATGTTTGATGGCCCACTTTCAAGACTGGCCAGCGATGTGGTAGCTATCTCATAAAGGAAAAATTCCTGGAAACACAGTTTTTGTAACGAGTCACTGTGCAAGTTTTGTGACTCAAAGCCACATCGCTTTGAAATTCCTTCAGAAAATAAATAATGAACGTGTTGTACAAGCGTTTTAGGAGCATCATTGAGTGTTAACTAGCCTCGAAAGCGTGGTTGCTGAAGTCATTGGAAATGCGCAA
>JBEPZZ010000120.1:0-3176 GCA_041640575.1 Pseudothermotoga sp.
GAGACTTATATAAATATCTGAGTTTGGCTGACTGTCTTGCTGTTGTATCACTACTATTTCCAATCTTGACGGGTAAAGGCACCTTCTACCGTGGTCTTGCTGTTTATGCAGGTTCTTTGCTAATCTTACTCTTTACTTACTCGAGAACTAGCTTCTATGTTTTCGCATTCGTTGAAGCTTTTATCTTGGTTCGAGAGTCCTGGCGCACTTGGAAACAGTAGCGCGCAATAGCCATGCTGGTGCTCTTGTAATAGTTATGATATTGACTTGGTACATTCCCAATGAGGTAAAGCAGCAACTTCTCGAAAGAAGTCAACTACTACTTGAGTATTTTTTCAGCTTTCTTTTCAAAGGAGCTGATTTCTCGTTGCAAAAGTCCTTGGAGTTACTTAAGCAAGGTCTAGTTATGCTCAAAGAACACTGGTTGATTGGTTACTTTATGGGAAAAGTGTTCGACATATGGAAACGCTATTATATTCATTATTGGCTTTCTTTCTGGCTTGCCTACGGAATAGACCCTTTCTTGTCATCCATATGGTTCTTGCTTGCGTTAACTTTCAAAGTTTGGCGCGGGGCAAAACGAAGCTTGGAGTCACTAATTGCGCTCAGTCTTTTAGCGTTCATACGTTCGTCTATTAGCCTAGTACGCCCGTATGTGCGGTCATATTTCTGGCAAGGCCTTAACTTTGTTGAGATTTTTCTTGACCAAGGATACAACCGCAAAAAACGAAAGTGTGCTTTCTTCTTCAGTGAGAAGCGCGCAGCAAGAACATGGTTTTAAGAAGATCGTGGCCCAAACAAAAACTTGGAGAGGCGAAGGGGCGGCAGTTTTTCTTCGGGTAGTCTCTCAGCATCCCACGATAGATCTTTGGCAACAGTAATGATGGAAATTCTTCCAGCAACTTCATAAAATAAACAAGACTTGGAAGTTGATGATAGTATAATACTGACTAGAGAAGGTATGCAGAGTTCTCACAATTGCAGTAGGTAATAAATAATTTATCCGGAAGCTATTCACAAAGATTGCGTTCATAACTACGGTAGTAGAGATGCAAGTTGCTTAAGTTGCTTAATATAATATCATATAACTTGGAAGAGGATGTTCCTACAATAAAAATAAGAGGTGTCTCCTGCTAAAATATTTGTGCAAGTTCTATGAGACTTACTTCTAAAACAACAAAAGGGGTGCAAAACAGGTGCTTTGCTTTATAGATCTTGCAGCGCTTATAATTCTAAACATTTTCATAGCTTGGAATTTTTGGCAAAGTATTTGGCTTGCAGTGCTGATTTGCATATTTTTATATGCAATGCGAGTTTATGAAACTGATCACAGTATATTTTCAAAACAACTTTCTCGAACCGCGATAGCGGTTTTTTTATCGGTTCTTGTTTTTCTATTGTTCAGATGGATTATCGAATACGAATTTTCCTGGAAAATGGTTTTGTTTAACATCTCAGTGTGCTTTGCCGTTCTTATTCCTTTGAGAATAATTGTGTTTAGAATCCTTTCTCTAGCAAAGAAAAAATACTACCTAGTCTGCAATGGACAAGTTGTTGATGGTTTTTTAAGTGAACTACAGAATGCTAATTCAAGCATTGTAATTGAGAAAATTAGATACGTACCAGAGAATGCTAAGAATATTGTTTTTGATTCTGAAAAGACTATGAAATTTCTCAACGGAAAAGCTAAAAATTACAAACTCTTACCAGATCTTATTGAAAAGTATTTAAGAAGAATTCCAGTTGAACTTGTAATGGCCTATCCTGAGTACTACAAAAATACTTTCAATAAAAAACACAACTCAATCGCAAAAAGGATTTTAAACGTTGTGATTGCAGCCTTGGCTTTAGTCATCCTTTCACCAATAATGCTTGTTATAGCTATTGCTATATACCTTGAAGATGGAGGACCAATAATTTTCAAGCAACAGCGAGTTGGTGAGAATGGTAAGATATTTACTGTTTACAAGTTTCGAAGTATGAGAAATACAAATACACAGATACCGTTGTTTGCTGATCAAGAGAAGGATCGAATAACGAAGGTCGGAAACGTTATTCGAAAACTTCGGATGGACGAAATACCGCAGTTTTTGAATGTGCTAAAAGGTGATATGAATGTAGTTGGACCGAGGCCGGAGTATGTTGGTTTTCACAATGAAATGTCAAAACTTATCCCATTTTTTGACTATAGATTGAAAGTTAAACCAGGTATTACCGGTTGGGCTCAAGTAAATTATCGACACACTTCCAATGTGGAGCAATATAAGAAGAAGCTTGAGTATGACTTATGGTACGTGAAAAACGCAAGCTTTTGGACCGATCTCAGAATAATGCTATATACCCTTGAAACAATAATATTCAGAAAGGGTGCAGTTTAATGAAAAGAGTTCTGGAGGTAATCACACGTTCAGACTGGACTGGTGCTCAAAAAGTTTTGTTCACTCTTGTACAGGGGTTAAAAGAGCTTTACCCAGAAGAGTTTGAGATAGAAGTAGCTTGTGGACCTTATAACGGTATGTTGATAACGGAGCTTAAGAAAATACAAGTTAAAGTTCATGTTGTAAGGAGTCTTGTTAGAGAGATATCACCTTTGAAAGACTTTAAAGCATTTTTCGAGATTAGAAAGATCATAAAAAACGGTAATTTTGACGTAGTTCACTTACATTCCTCCAAGGCTGGTGTAATTGGAAGGCTTGCAGCTCGAAACTGCGGTGTAAAGAAAATCATTTACACCGTTCATGGTTGGTGGGGAATAGAGCAGTATAGTGGTATTAAAAGAAAACTTTTAATTCTGGCCGAAAGATTTGCATCAAGATTTTGTGATAAATTAGTGATGTTGTGCACAAATGACCTAGAGAAAGCTAAAACCTGGAAAATTGGCAAAGATGAACAATATGTGTTAGTACCAAACGCAATAATTGCCCCTGAAGAAGTTGAAAAAGGTAAACTTCGCAGAGAACTTGGGATCAATGAAAATACAAGAATAATTGGAAACGTGGCCAGGCTAGACAGGCAAAAGAATCCTGCAAGATTTTTAAACATTGCAGAAAAAGTTTTAAAGCAAACCAAAGATATTGTCTTTGCATGGATCGGTGGAAACATTGTTGAAGACGCGTATAGCGATTATGTGTCAAAATATATGCAGTCACATCCAGAGTTTCAAAGCAGATTATTCT
>JBEPZZ010000121.1:0-3116 GCA_041640575.1 Pseudothermotoga sp.
TGTGCTGGAGAGAAAGCCGGAGCAATGGTTGGACATACCGAAGCCATAGTAACAGGAACTCTTGCTGGTCATAACGCTGTTAGAAAAGCGATAGGTGAAAAGCTCTTAGAACTTCCGTGGGACCTAGCTGTAGGTGACTTTGTGAACCATGTGATAACAGAAATGAAAAAAGAAGAAGGACGACAGTACAAATACACGTTTTCGGGCTCAGTATACTTCAATAGAATGAAGCAAAAAGGTCTCTACACGACAGATATTCAAGCTATCAAAGAAAGAGTTAAAAAAGTGGGGTTGCAATCAATTTTTAGCACTAAACTTATTTGAGGGGGGATCTAGATGGTGGAACTTACTTTGGCCCACTGGCTCTATTTATTCTTTGTAGCTGCAGTTGTCGTAACAATGTTCTTGCGCAAAGATACTCCACTCATTTGTATCATAGGCGCTCTATGTGTCGCATGGGCAGTCACCAAATCTTTCATCGGAGCTGTTCAAGCAGTTTTCAACGCGATTGTCATAACTGCTATCGAACTGATAGGAATTGTTGTCGTAATTTCATTAATGGTAGCACTATCGAAACAAATGGAGAAGAGTGGTGCAGCAGCGGTATTGATAAGCACCCTTGGCAAACCCATAAAGGGACCAAAGTCAGCGTTCTGGTTCGTAGGAATAATCACGGCTATCCTTGCACTTTTCATATGGCCGACGCCATCTGTTGCTCTTCTTGGCAGTCTGCTAGTACCTGTTGCTGTTAGTGCAGGACTTTCGCCAGTCGCGACAGGAGTCTCAATCGCAATTTTTGCGTATGGTATCTCCTTGACAACCGATTTTGTGATTCAGGGTGCGCCAACTCTCACTGCAAAAGCTGCGGGACTTGGTGTAAGTCAAGTTATGAGCGCAATGGTTCCCTTGATTATTGCTTGGGCTGTCATCGCAGTTCCACTAACCTATTTCTTCACAATGAAAGCAAATAAAGGCTATGACCCGAAGAAAGACATAGAAATATTCGGTGAGAGCATAGTCAAAGATAAGAGCATAAAGCACACTACTTTAGCCAAGGTCGAAGCCGTCGTTGTAGCGATAACTTTCCTTACAAACATTATTCTAATGCTTGTATTAAAACTCAGAGGTGGTGATGCGACAGCTTTGCTTGGTGGATCTGCAGCTTTGTTGCTGGTGGTTTTCACACTGATTCAGTACAAATCAGAAGGACTTGAATTTGGTGTTGGATTTCTCAGAGATGGATTTATGTTTGGAGTGAAGATCTTTGCACCAGTTTTTGCTATCGCTGCTTTGTTCTACATGGGTGGAGGCCCAGCAAAGGCGATATTTGGAGAAGCAGGCAGAGAATTGCTTTTTGATCTTAGCAAAGCTCTTGCACAAAGAATTCCATTGAATCGATTCGCGGTTGCTCCAATGCAGGCAATTGTTGGAGCCATAACTGGTCTCGACGGTTCTGGATTTTCAGGTCTTCCACTTATGGGGACGCTTGCTGGTGGTTTGAGTACAGCCGCGAAAGTTAAAGCTGATGTACTGGCTGCCTTAGGGCAGTTGACTGCCGTTAACACTGGTGGAGGAACAATCGTCCCATGGGCATTAATCGCAGTTGCTGGTGTTACAAAGACGAAACCTGAGGAAATTGCGAGAAAGAACTTTGTACCCGTTGTGCTTGGATTCGTTGGCGCAACAATTGTTGCAATGATCCTTATGTAACAACAATGAAGGGGGCCCACGCCCCCTTTTGTGGGGTGGTCTTTATGGACGTGTCGAAGTACATAATTGATGGTATTGACATTGAAACAACTTTGCTTGCTAAAAATGAAAAACAGGCTCGTGAACTGGGACTGAGTTTGATGAAGTCCTTTGGTTTTAATGATGTGGATGTTGTCTTTGTTGAGCATCGTGGTTTTGCCGCTCGAATCAGATTGAGAGCTTATGTTTACAGACCAGGCGACAAATATCAGTGGACTGAAGGAGTGAGTTCAGAATGAAGATAGTTCTTGTACCGCTGGATCCAGTTCACGACGTCGCTGTGAAAATGCTGAAAAGAATCTTCGCAGAACGAGGGCATGAGACTATACTTCTTCCACCAGATATGAGGATGGAAGAGATTGTGCAAATATGCGTTAAAGAAAGTCCTGATTTCATAATGGTTAGCAGAACCGTTGGATATAATGTGGCCGAGATACTTGGAAGATTCATCGATCTCATTGACGCCGTTGGCTTGAGGAAAAAATGTAAGGTCGTGGTTGGCGGTAAAGCTATTACAACTGAATTAGCAGCCGAACTGGGATATGATGCCGGATTTGGAGAAAAAACAACATGGGAGGAAGTTATTGAATTCGTGGAGGGAAAACCAGTTGAAAAAAAAGGCAAAATTGCCAGCAAGAAGAAAAAAATAGATATAACAAAAAAGTATTCTTATAAAATAAAAAATTCTGCTTTTGAAGAATTGCTTGAAAAAATAGCTGAGCAGATAATCAATTGGGCTGAGAAGAGAACTAGTCCCGGAATAGAAAGAGCGAAGATTAGAGAAAGCATTTTAAATGGAGAAAATTTGATCGAAGATTATCTCAAACTTTCAGACGATCTAGTTAAAGATTATCACAAGATAAACGCGCTCCCAAAACATGTTCGACTAATATCCAAGGAAGAATACGAAAAACTCAAGCAAACATTTCTTAATGTAGAATTTGATTCCCAACCTCTGAGACACACAACAGACAAACCTTTAATTTTCGTTCAATATGGAACAGGTTGTCCGTTCATGGACGCTATGCACATAAAGATCGCGGAAGCTTGGGGAGCTGATGGTGTTCTTCACTTTGATCCTTCGTGGGGTGCAAGGTGTGAAGGCTTTTTGTCGGGCCTTCTAGCTCATGAAGAAGATGGATCAATAATCACTTTTGAAAATCTTAAACTCATAAAGTCGCTTTTGAACGATTCGACGCTCTGGTGTGTAAGGGCGCATAGAGGTCTGAACACACCCGAGACAGTCGTTCTAGCGGCTAAAGCTGGAGCGGATTTAACAAAAATCAACGTGGTTTATGGTTCTTTGAACGGTGGGACAGATCCAGAAAGACTCACAGTCGATGGTGTTTACGCCATTAAGCTAGCGG
>JBEPZZ010000122.1:0-3045 GCA_041640575.1 Pseudothermotoga sp.
GTCACGCATTAAAGGTGACATATTTGGATGTATAATTTTAAAAGGGCATTTTCATTCATTTTACTTTTTTGCACTTTTGCTTTGATTTGGTTTTTTCCAAAATTAGTTTACAGAAGAGAATTGCGTGAAGAAGTTCCCGTATTCATAGTTGCTTATAAAAATAGATTCTGGCTGGTCAGTGACTCTGGCAATCTCTTGGGTACAGCAACTTTAAGTGATCTAGCAAGAAGAGCTTTCGTCAGTCAAGTTTTTGTTAGCGAGTTGAAGGTTAACGAAGAGAGTCTGAACGCGATGAACAAGATCAGAGATGTTTTGAGTAATCCATTCGTCACCGAAGTCAAATTAGAAGATAAATGTGCTATTTTGTTAAAAGGTATTGTATTATATTTCAATGAATGGAATGATTTGGTCACCCACGGTTCAAGATTGGAAATGGCAATAAAGACAATGGAACCAAAATCAGAGTATTTCTTGAGTTCTTCGGGGCTTTTTTACAAACTCAGAGGTGATGAGAATGAAAAAAACTAGGAAGTGTGTATCAATCGACATAGGAAATCATTCGGTAAAATGTCTCGTCTTGAGCGAAACATCACCAAATGAATGTGAGTTACTTGGGAATTTTACAGCAAGGGTGAGGGGAATTGAGAATGGCGAGATCAAAGATGTTGTTTCCTTTCGAGAGATTTTGGAGAAATTGATCTCTGAAGTAGAAGAGATTGTAAAGATCGATGACAGCGAAATCGTTGTTTCGACAAGTTGTGGGAAGTTTAACCTTCACAACGTCGAGAAAGAATTAATCCTCTCTGAGAATGAAAAGAAGATTGTGGATGAAGAAACGATCGAAAAGCTCAAGGAAGATATGGTAAATGAAATACAATCCTTGGAACGCGTTCTGCACGTCTACCCAAAAAGATATATAATTGATAAATCCAAAGTTGTTTTCAATCCACAAGATATGATGGCAAATACTCTGGCTGCTGAGTTTGCATTTGTTACAGCGGATAGAACCTCTGGGATGATATTTGAGTTTCTGGAGGACTTACTACCTCCCGAGACTCATTTTGCTGTCTCTGCAATAACATCGTCTGAGGGTACACTCACCGAAACGGAAAAGGAAACAGGTGCTTGTGTGATAGATCTTGGATATTTCTCAACTTCGGTGGTGATTTATTCACATGGTGTACCTGTAAGGCTTGAATCAATTCCGTTAGGGATAAAGCATGTTTTAAAAGATATATCTTTCGTTTTGAACACTTCGGTTGATGAAAGCGAACGATTGATGAAAACACACGGTTGTGCTGTTTTTGGAGACACAGCATTTGTTCAACAAAGCATTGAATACAAAGGCTTGGATGGGATGACGGTTCGTTCAACCAATAAGGATTTCTTGGCAAGAATCATCCATGCTAGACTGCGTGAAATTCTAACAAAAGCAAGGAGAATTTATAGGGAAGAAACTACCAAGCTTTCAGAAATTGGTCTGAAAGGGTTACCTGGTGGGATAATACTAATTGGTGGTGGTGCAAAAATTCCTAGGTTATTAGATCTGGCAATAGATGTCTTCAAAAATCCTGTTCGAATAGGTACTTATAATACTTCCAGCAATTTTGCGATAAAGAATGCGGAAGATGTGATTGATGATCCATCTTATAACGCTGTCTTAGGAAACTATGCTTTTTTGATTGGAAAAGAACCCATTAAACCAAGAGTCAGGAAAAAGACGGCAAATGAAGGATTTTTCAAAAAGCTCAGTGAGATTCTTAAAAATCTTTGGTAACACCTCAGGAGGTAATGCATATGCCGTTCGAATTAGGAAAAGGAAAACAACAAGATGGTGATCGATTCACGAGAAAAAGAATTCCAACAATAAAAGTAATCGGGGTTGGCGGCGCTGGAAACAATGCCATAAACAGAATGGTTGAAATGGGTATTAGGGATGTAACCTTCATCGCCGTAAACACAGATGTTCAAGTCTTAGAGGAAAGTAAGGCAAACGTGACGATCCAGATAGGCGAGAAGAGAACACGCGGGCTTGGAGCAGGGGGAAATCCCAAGGTTGGTGAAGAGGCAGCTATTGAAAGCAGCCAAAAGATTGAAGAAGTTCTGCAAGATACCGATATGCTTTTTATAACAGCAGGTTTCGGTGGCGGAACCGGAACTGGTGCAACACCTGTGATAGCAGAAATTGCTAAAAAAATGGGGATTTTGACAGTTGCAATAATAACGACACCATTTTATTTTGAGGGTCCAGAACGCTGGAAAGCAGCCGTTGAAGGTTTGAAAAAACTAAGAAAAGTCGTCGATACCCTGATCAGAATATCGAACAATAAGTTGCTTGAAGAACTACCGAGTGATGTGACTGTTGTAAATGCCTTCTTAAAGGCTGATGAAACATTGCATCAAGGTGTTAAGGGAATCTCAGAGTTGATCACTAAGCGAGGATACATAAATCTCGATTTTGCTGATGTTGAATCTGTTATGAGAGGCGCAGGGGCAGCAATGCTTGGAGTTGGAGTAGGTAAGGGAGCAAATAGAGCAGTTGAGGCAGCAAGAAGAGCTATGGAAAGCAAATTGATGGACAAACCCGTCGAAAACGCAAGAGCTATAATCTTAAACGTATCAGCTCCTCCATCAATTCAGTTGAAGGAAATGCATATGGCAGCGGCACTTATACGTCAGAATTGTAGCGAAGATGCAGATGTTAAGTTTGGATTGATAATTGACAATGAACTTTTAGATGATGAAATACGTGTAACGCTTATTGCAACGAATTTCGAAGATGAAGAGAATTTACTGTTCCCAGAAAGTGAAATACCGGCGATCTATCGACTAGGAATGGAGGGATCTGTTGGCTCCTGACAGAATGCGTTATAAAAGATTGGGTGAAATTTTACTTGAAAAGGGTTTGATAACCCAGCAGGAGCTCCAACAAGCCTTGGAAATACAAAAGACCATAAAGAAGCCTTTAGGTGAAATTTTAGTTGAAAAAGGACTTGTGACCTGGGAACAAATTACTGAGATTTTAAGCCAGCAATATGGTATTCC
>JBEPZZ010000123.1:0-2916 GCA_041640575.1 Pseudothermotoga sp.
GCTTCTTCTCTCGGTTCCACGTCTTTTCTAAGGTTAGCTTGAATAAGGCGTTCTGCTAGATAGTTGTATACTTCGTCCAATTGATTCGCAATAGTGCCTGCTTCATAGTTCAAGCCCGCGCCGAGCCGATATAAGATATCATTAGCCTTTTGGAGCTTCGTATTTGCTTCAATCATTTCTTTTTTTACAATAGCTTCTTTAGCTTCTTCCAAATTACTAAGAAAAGCTTCATACAATAATGCTGTCAGCTCTTCAGGTGATTTTTTATGCAAGGCTTCTTCCGAGAACATTCAACTACCTCCAGTTTTATCATTCAAATGTTATATCGGAATTAGGCTATTAAAATTAATACTTTTTTTCCAATTCTTCTACTAATAATAAAATCTCTGCCATAACCGCATACAGTTGAGGTGGAATACTTTCTCCTAAATCCATGTCTAACAGCTCACCAATCAATCGACTATCTTCTTGCAGCGGTATATCATGTTGTTGGGCTAGACTAATTATTTGCTTTGCTACGTCTCCTTTTCCTTGGGCAACAACAGATGGCGCTTGTCCTGCATCCTCGTTATAACGGATAACAGCGGCTGCTTGACCATTCACATTTTTCCGTTTAATTTGATTAGAGAATTGATAATTCATATTGTGAAGTTCATCCCTTTTCCCATAAAGTATTCCTTAAAATCAGTCTGCATTTGTTCTTCTTTTCTATCTTCTTGTTGAACTGGTCCTTTTCTTAAATCAGTAAACTTCAACCCATTTACTTGATATCCAATCTCTTCTATTTTTTGTATCGCTTTCTCACCAATTGGCTTGGCTACTTGTTCAAAGTCGTAACTGTTGTTTTTTAATGTCAAAGACAGTTTTCGATCCGCTGCAGAAACCTGAATTCCTACTTCACCAAGTTTTGGTGTTTCAATTAAGAAGTACAAACTACAGTTCTCCCAGTCTACCTTTTGGCCATCTTTCTTAGAATTCACAAAGACTTTAATGTTTTTCATTTGTTGCTCTAATTGCACGGGTAAAGAAAACATCATACTTTGTTGGTTCGCTTGATGATCTGATTTGCTTAGTAACTGCTGACCAGTAATATTTGAAAGTGTTTGTTCAATCTGTTGAGAAAACTTTCCTGTTCCATCTTCACTTGATATCTTCTGTAAAAGATACTTTAAGTTATTTGATTCAAGATCCCTTAATTGATGTTCCGGCTTGTTTGAAGCAAAATAATTTCCAATATCACGCTCATAATTCAATCCCATCGAGCGTAGTTTCTCGAACATTTCTCTTGGTGATCCATACTCCATATCCGAATAGTTAGCTATGTTAGATATCGTTTTAGTTAAATGCTTTTCATAATGTGGAACCGACTGTCCCTCAGATAATCCACTTGTGTAGTGCATAACTTTTACTTCAGACGGTTTCCAATTTATTTTTTCAAGCAATTTTGAGACATTCTGCACAATCTTTTGTGCTTCATGTGGATTCCCGCTTGAAAGGAACTTTTTTGCTTCTGTCAACTGACTACTAGCCTGCATGAGCTTCTTTTCGGTATCCATATCAGATAAAATCATCATTTCACTCTTTAGAATTGAGTTATCTAGTTTGGCAATAGTAGATTCTAAGAGTTGCTTTGCCTGAGGTTGGATGTGTTGAGTGCGCAACATGTTATCTACATTATTTAAATTTCTTACAAGTTCTCTTTGTACTTCTTTAAAATCGATGGTTGCCTTTGCCAGCTTTTCTGTAACTTTAGTAACTACAATATCTTTAGAAGCCGAAGCAAGCAGAGGTGAATTCTCAATAAAAGATTTCATCTCCACGTTGATAGTTTGCATCTCATGATTTTCTGTTGATTCACTTGGCAAATTTGGTTTTATTTGCTGAAGGGTTTCATGAATTTCTTTTCTTGCAGCAAGCTCTTTTTTTGATTGGACATGCTGTGCAGCTCTTTCCATGGACTCAATTACTTTTTTCACAGGTGCACTTTCTGGATACTTATTTATTTCAGATTGCAAAAGATCTAAAGCCTGCCCCATCTTACTTTGTTTTGTGATCATATTCAACCACTGATCTACTTCTTGTTTTGTAATTTCTGTTTTGTTTTGTATAGGTGTTTTTTCAAGTTTCGCTTCGCTAGTATTTGTCTGTATGACTTCTTGTCGCAAATTATTGGTGTTGTGAACATTTTTCTCAGTCTGGGAATTGTTTGTGTCTACCAATGACGATTCGCTTTTATGTTGTTGCAAGGTTTGAAGAATTTTCTCGTTGCTTTCTTGTTTTTTACCTAACTGCAGATATTGTCTTGCTTCATGATTTTTCTCTATTTCTTCAGTCGATATTTGCTGTACTTGCTCTCTGGTTTGATGAATAACGTTTTCCGATTGCACATTTGGTTTTTCACTTACAGTTTGAAAAACATTCTCTTTACCTGCTTTAATAACAGATACTTCTATGTCTAAACCTACTTGTTGTAGAACATTAATTAAACGATCTTTAACAATTTGTAACTTATCCAGTGAAAGATTTGCATTTAATTCTTTAGAAAGAACATTTAGCTCATCACTAGATTGTTTATTTATGAATGGAGAAATTTTATTAAGCGCAAAATTAACCTGCGCCACTATCGATATCTGATTTGTTTCATTACTAATCGCATTAATAATAACTTTTACTTCGTTTTGGACAGCATTAAATACTTCTTTATTAAGTCGAACGAGTTGGTCATTAACATTTCTAGATGGAATCATATGCACATTGGGAGTGTGCCATGAAACAATGAGCCAATAATGATTCACTGAGAGGACAAGTGGTGCAAGATTATAGTGCGGGACATTAGATGAAGATTTGGCCTTGCAATGGATTTTGAACTTCCAAGAAAGGAGATGAATCCTAGTATTAGTTTAAGGGTGGAGGTGT